>NZ_VPEC01000008.1:0-103571 GCF_013417355.1 Acinetobacter sp. YH12255 | reverse complement strand
GAAAGTTGGGTGTATTTCTTCATTGTGTGCTTTCCAATTGCGAGTTGAAAAAGTCCAATGATTCTACGAATACACCTAACTTTTTCAACTAACTACAAATGTGTCGCACTTGAGATTTGAATCTGCGTATTACAAAACTTACAAAATACAACATTTAACAGATTTGAAATATTTCCTTAATCTTACTGTCTTATTTGTAATCGATACTTGGCACCAATAGAGCGGTACATGTTTCAACACATGACTGAAACTTGTTTTAAGACGATGAATAAAAAGTCTTTATTGGAGCAACACATGAAAAAAACGTTATCTGCATTAGCAATTGGGGCAACAATTTTAACACCAGTCATGGCAGCTGCTGCTGATGTTAAAGTGTATGGTCGTGCACATGTATCTTTAGACTATCTTGATGATGGTGCAGATTATAACGAAGTAGGTCTTTCTTCAAACTCTTCACGCCTAGGCTTTAAAGCTGAACAAAAATTAGAAAATGGCATGACCGTTTTTGGTCAAATCGAACAAGAAATTAACTTCTCAAGTGGTGAAAAAGGCGATAAAGCTGATTTTGCGACTCGTGATACCTTCGTTGGTTTAAAAGGTAATTTTGGTCAAGTTAAAGTAGGTCGTTTTGACAGCCCATTCAAAGTGGCACGCGGTCCAGTGAATTTCTTTGGTGACCAAGTCGGTGACCTGCGTAATGTTACACGTGTAGGTGAGCAGAAGTTCGATGAGCGTAATGACAATACCATTGAATATAAATCACCAAAATTTGGCGGTGGTTTCCAAGCTGCTGCAGCGCTTTCACTACACCCAGGTACAAAAGTAGATAAAGTAGATGGCGAAGGCAAAGAAGATACCAAGGCATATGATGTTGCTTTAACGTATAAAGAAGGCCCTATAGATGTTGCAGTTGCCTACGAAAATTATGAAGAAAGTGCTGCAAACTCAAAGTTTGAACGTGATGCAATCCGTTTAGCAGGTGCATACAAGTTAACAGATGCCTTAAACGTAGGTGCATTCTTCCAAATGGCTGAAATCGACCAAGCATCTGATTTAGATTCTAAAGTTTATGGTATCGCAGCAGATTATAAACTTACACCGAAAACAACGCTCCGTGGCCAATTTTTTGAACGCGATGTAGATGCTGCTGAGAGCAATTCAACATTAGTAGCGCTAGGTGTAGAACACCGCTTAGATAAAGTGGTACGTGTTTACGCTAACTTGGCAACCGTTTTAAATGATGAAAAAGTGGCGTTAACACCTTGGCAGCAAGCTCGTTCAAATAACGTAGCAGGTGCACCAGGTGAAAATGCAACGGGTCTTTCTTTAGGCTTCCGTTACGACTTCTAAGCTTTACCCTCCTCCAAAAGCTTAAAAAGAACATGCTTCATGCATGTTCTTTTTTTTTGCGTGTTTTTATTGAAAAAATAGTAAAAAGATTGCGATACAAAGCTACAACCCCCTTCTAACAACAGGCTTACACAGTTTGACTGATTTATCCTTATATTTTAAAACCAAGCATTTCTATCAGATTAAAAAATATAAAACCACACAAATCAGAATAAAAATAATTTACATTTAAATAGATAAATATAACTGTTTTAGTCGGATTTAAAATCTGAAAATTTACAAAAAATAATAAAAAATATTTAGAATATTTTTTGTTTAATTTAATTATATTTCATTTATTTTCAATATCTTATAAATATATTCTTATTTAAACTGTATCGTCTATTTATTTTTTAGTTACAATAGATTAATAATATACAACAAGTCACAGACAGGCTTAGTCGAATGAGCTTAGTTCCCAAAAATCTAAACCAGAGAGTAGTTAGAGAAATAACTGCCATTTTAATTATCAAAGTTATTTTACTGATGATCATTAAAAACATCTGGTTTGATGCACCTACGATTCCTAAAAATTTTGACAACCAAGTCGCCGAGCGTATCGCCGGCAATCCTTCCCAAATCCAGGAGACACGTTGATGATTTCTGAAAGCGTGGTCGATCTCTCGCGGTTCCAGTTCGCCATGACCGCGATGTATCACTTTATTTTTGTTCCACTGACTTTAGGCCTGGCTTTTCTGCTTGCCATTATGGAAACCACCTATGTGATTTCCGGCAAAGAAATCTATAAAGACATGACCAAGTTCTGGGGAAAACTGTTTGGTATTAACTTTGCCTTAGGGGTAACCACAGGCCTGACCATGGAGTTCCAGTTCGGAACCAACTGGGCTTATTACTCGCATTATGTCGGTGATATTTTTGGTGCACCGCTGGCGATTGAAGGTTTGATGGCCTTCTTCCTTGAATCGACCTTTATTGGCTTGTTCTTCTTTGGCTGGGATCGCCTGTCCAAAGTGCAACATCTGGCAGTTACCTGGCTGGTAGCTTTAGGTTCGAACATGTCTGCGCTGTGGATTCTGATCGCCAATGGCTGGATGCAAAACCCGGTTGGTTCTGTATTCAACTACGAAACCATGCGTATGGAAATGGTGGACTTTGCCGCACTGATCTTTAACCCGGTTGCTCAGGTAAAATTCGTACATACAGTGTCTGCAGGTTATGTCACAGGTGCTATTTTTGTACTGGCCATTTCAAGTTATTACATGCTGAAAAAACGTGACTTGCCGTTTGCACGCCGTTCTTTTGCCATTGCAGCCATCTTCGGGCTTGCGTCTACACTTTCAGTGATTTTACTGGGTGATGAATCAGGTTATGAGCTGGGCGATGTCCAAAAAACCAAACTTGCGGCGATTGAAGCAGAATGGGATACGCATCCTGCACCAGCAGCATTCACCTTATTTGGGATTCCAAATGCAGAAACCCAAACCACTGACTATGCGATCAAGATTCCTTATGTGATGGGTCTGATTGCAACCCGCTCCACCACTGAACAAGTGACTGGAATTAAAGATCTGATTGCTCAGCACGAACAGCGGATCCGTAACGGTATGGTGGCGTATGAACAGTTAGAGCTGCTCCGTGCAGGAGATAAATCACCTGAGCTTAAAGCGGCTTTTGATGAATCACAAAAAGACCTCGGTTATGGCTTGCTGCTGAAAAAATACACACCAAATGTTGTTGATGCCTCTGATGAGCAAATCAAAGCAGCGGCTA
Source organism: Acinetobacter sp. YH12255 (assembly GCF_013417355.1). NCBI lineage: Bacteria > Pseudomonadati > Pseudomonadota > Gammaproteobacteria > Moraxellales > Moraxellaceae > Acinetobacter > Acinetobacter sp. YH12255. The sequence goes on along the minus strand of NZ_VPEC01000008.1, from coordinate 100,451 downwards.
AAGACACTATTCCACACGTACCAAGTCTGTTCTGGGCCTTCCGTGCCATGGTCGGTTCTGGCTTCTTGATGCTGCTTCTCTTTGTTCTGGCTACCTTTGCGGTTGCGAAACGCAATGCTGAAAACAAACCTTGGTTATTAAAATTTGCCTTATTTGCACTGCCTTTACCTTGGGTGGCTGCACAAACCGGCTGGTATGTAGCAGAAGTCGGTCGTCAGCCTTGGACGATTGGTGAAGTCTTACCAACTCATCTTTCAGCCTCCAGCTTAAGTACTGGCGATGTATGGGGTTCAATCCTGGCATTGGCAGCCTTCTACACGGTGTTATTGATTATCGAGATGTATCTGATGATCAAATTCTCACGCCTTGGTCCAAGTTCCCTGCATACCGGTAAATACCACTTTGAAAAGCTTGCAGCAGAAAAGGCAAATGGGGAGACTCAAGCATGATCGAATATGAATTACTCAAAATAATTTGGTGGGTGCTGGTCGGCGTATTGCTGATTGGCTTCGCCCTCACCGATGGCTTCGATATGGGCTCTATGGCGATCATGCCATTTGTGGGCAAAAATGATAACGAGCGCCGTGCTGCAATCAATACCATTGCCCCGCATTGGGATGGTAACCAGGTCTGGTTCATTACTGCCGGGGGGGCTTTATTTGCTGCCTGGCCAATGGTTTATGCAACAGCCTTCTCTGGCATGTACTGGGCATTATTACTGGTACTGTTTGCCTTATTCTTACGTCCGGTCGGCTTCGATTACCGCTCTAAACTGGAAAATACCAAATGGCGTACTTCCTGGGACTGGGGCTTGGCGATTGGTGGTGCAGTTCCGGCATTAGTCTTTGGTGTAGCGTTTGGTAATATGTTCCTCGGTGTGCCTTTTACCCTGGATGAAACCGTACGTTCTACCTACACAGGAAGTTTCTTTGCCCTGCTGAATCCATTTGCGATTGTGTGTGGTCTGGTCAGTTTATCGATGTTATGCGCACATGGTGGTGCATGGCTGATGCTGCGTACTGATGGCGACCTGCGTCAACGTTCTGCCAAAGCGACACAAATCATGGGTCTGGTCTACTTGGCGACTTTCCTTGCTGCGGGTGCATGGTTGTATTTTGGAAACATCCAGGGTTATAGCCTGGTGATGCCTTTTGACACCAATGGTGTTGCCAACCCATTAGCAAAAGAAGTACTGACCAATGCCAATCCGGGCTGGATGAACAACTATTCAACTTATCCAATTACAATGGCAGCTCCAATTGCCGGCATTCTAGGGGGATTCATCATTGTACTGGCTGCAGGTAAAAACAAGGCTGGCTTGAGCTTCCTGGGTTCTTCTCTGGCAGTCGTCGGTGCAATCTTGACTGCCGGTTTTGCCCTGTTCCCGTTCCTGATGCCATCCAGCTTAAATCCGACTGTCAGTCTGACGATGTGGGATGCGGTATCCAGTAAAAACACCTTAACTGTCATGACAGTTGCAGCTTGTATTTTTGTTCCATTGATCCTGATCTATACCACTTGGTGTTATTACAAGATGTGGGGCGTGATTACCAACAAACATATTGAAGACAATTCACACAGCCTGTATTAAGGCTGTGCACTAAGGAGACAAAATTATGTGGTATTTTGCCTGGATTCTGGGTGTACTGATGGCGTGTTTTGCCAGTGTGATTGCTGCAATTTATATGGAACAACACCAAGACCTGGATGAGGAATAAAATATGACCGAAGCTGCGCTTGAGAAAACCGTTGTAGACAAGAAACCAAACAAATTTGCGATGATGATTTCCTGCCTGCTGGCTTTTCCTCTCGCCGCAGTGTTATTGGTTCATCCCTCTGCAATGCTGGATGCCAACGGTGAATATAGCCATAGTGCCATGATGTATATCATGATTGGTATTTCTGGAGGCTTTGTACATGGTGTCGGTTTCGTACCTCGCCACTGGTTCTGGAAATGGCTATTTAGTCCATTTTTGGCTTGGCCTTTGATGATCTGGGGCTATTACACCTGGTTTTTCAGTTAAATTTTAAGACTAAAGAGGCCCTCGATTGAGGGCTTCTTTATATCGTTTATCCATTTCTGCTTTTTGTTGTATGGTTATATCACTCTGCATTTGGAAGCAATTTCCACATTGAGCATGAATATAATGAAGATACTTTTCTTTACCCGCATATCTTAACAATATTTGTAAAACCGGAACACATCCGACTTTTAGAATAATTTATCGATGGGTATGAATCGACATCACAATTCCCATACCTGCGAGCATTGAGATCACCGCCGTTCCGCCATAACTCATGAGCGGCAATGGGTCTCCAGTCACCGGTAAGATACCACTCACCATGCCCGAGTTTAAAAATACAAAGAAGAAAAAGGTCAGTCCAATAGCTCCGGCATATAAACGTCCAAAATTATGAAAACTGTTTAAGCCAATCATCAAACAACGAATAATAATCGCAGTAAATAAACTAAATAGCAGAAACACACCAATAAAACCGAATTCTTCGGCATAGGTCGACATAATAAAGTCGGTATGATGCTCGGGCAGATAACCCAAATGCGATTGTGTCCCTTCAGTATAACCTTTGCCTGTGGAACCACCTGAACCAATGGCGATTTTGGACTGAATGATATTCCAGCCTGCACCCAATGCATCCGACTCCGGATCAAACATCGTGGTGATACGTTTCTTTTGATACTCTTGTAGTACAAACATCCATAAAACCGGTGCTGCTACAGCCAGTGCTGCTGCCGCACCAACAATCAGACGCCACGACATCCCACTTAAAAACAAGACAAAAACACCCGGAACCACCAAACCAATATTCAAGTCAGGTTGGAGTGCAACCAAAACAAATGGTATAGCCAGTAAAATTAATGCACCGACAATATGTACAAATTTGGGAGGAAATGGCTTACGTGCAAAATACCAGGCCATCATCAAAGGCATGGCAAATTTCATTACCTCACTCGGTTGCATACTCCCAATACCAGGCAAAGTAATCCAACGCGTTGCACCCAGGCGTTTTTCACCAATCACAAACACCAAAAGCAGCATGAATATGCCAAAGGCATACAGGTAGGGACTGATCGCCTGATAGACTTTCGGTGGAATCTGCGCACAGATAAACAGCAGCACAAAACCAATCCCGAAACTGATCGCCTGACGAACAACCATCCCGGAATCTTCAGAGGTCGCGCTATACACCACCATCAACCCCAGGATTGCATTGAGAACCAGAAAGCACAACAACCAGGGATCAAGGTGCAACTTGGTCCACCGGGAGGAATCTTGCGGGTTAATACTACGTCCATCACGCAAAGAATGACGTAAAAACCGATACTGCTGTGAAGGTATCATTGGCCAAAAGGTGAAAAAGAATGATGGCAAAATTATAAGTGAAAGCTATAGGGAATAGATCGCTATAGCCAGATTTATTCTGCTTTTATTTAAATTTTATCGAATATATTTTTAAGCCTGAGCTTGTAAAATCAGCTTGGCCAGTTCCAGATCATCCGGATAGGTAATTTTAATATTATCGGAACGCCCTTGCACCACACTCACCTGCTCACCGATATGTTCCAGTGCGCTGGCTTCATCGGTAATGTTAGCACCATCCTGCAAAGCCTGTTCAATCGCCCGTTTTAATGTGCCCAGCTTGGCCATTTGCGGCGTTTGTGCCTGCCAGAGCATGGAGCGATCCACCGTTTCCTCAATATCAGAACCGGTGACTACACGCTTAAGTGTATCTCGTACCGGAATCGCCAGAATCGCAGCCCGATCCTGTGCAATTGCCGTATTGACCAACTGTTGAAGACAATCCAGACTGACACAAGGGCGTGCCGCATCATGCACCATGATCCAGTCATCTTCAGAGGCCATTGCAGATAAATAATTTAATGCATTCAGCACCGAATTCACTCGCTCTGCGCCGCCCAAACAAAAATGTGCTTTTTCCAGATCGGAAAATGGCAGAGTTTTTGCGACATTGTCCTGTGTACCAATCGCCAATACATAACCAGTCAAAGGCAATTGATTCAGACGTGCAACGGTATGTTCAAGAACAGTTCGTTGTTGAAGCGTCTGATATTGCTTGAGTTCTGTTTTAGAAAAACGGCTACCTGAACCTGCAGCAGGAAGAATGACCCATAATTTACGGGGTATTTGTTGGCTCAGGTGACTCATTGGTTCGCAGATCTACTTTAGAATTTGGATTAAGATAGATGGGTTTATATTGAGTACTGATCGTGCTCATTTGAATAAAAGTTTCACGTGGCTTAATCAGGCCAAGATCTAAACGCGCATGTTCTTCGATGGCTTCAATACCATTCTTTAAATCGTAGACTTCTGCCGCCAGAACGCGATTACGTTCTTTCAGCTCATCATTCAATTCCATTTGCTGCTGGATTTTCTGGGTCAGCTGCTGATGATCATGATAACCACCTTCACCAAACCAGTATAAATATTGAAACCCTGCGATCAAAATGATCGCAAGGCCCAACAGTACTTTACTCGCAGTCGAGTCGAATACATTTAACATTGACATAAGTCGCTTAGTTCAAACCTTTAAACTCAGCTTTACCGCGATATGCAGCATTAGTCAATTCTTCAATACGAAGTAACTGATTATATTTCGCTACACGGTCAGAACGGCAAAGTGAACCGGTTTTGATTTGACCTGCTGCTGTACCTACTGCAAGATCCGCAATGGTTGAATCTTCAGTTTCACCTGAACGGTGTGAAATCACAGTAGAGTAACCATTTTCTTTGGCAAGATAGATCGCATCTAAAGTTTCAGTCAAGGTACCGATCTGGTTATATTTGATCAGGATCGAGTTAGCTACTTTTTCGTTGATACCACGTTGCAGGATTTTAGGATTCGTTACGAACAGGTCATCACCTACCAACTGGATCTTGTCGCCAAGAATCGAAGTCAGGTAAGACCAGCCTTCCCAATCCGACTCATCCAAACCATCTTCAATTGAAATAATTGGGTATTGGTTTACAAGGCCAGCCAAATAGTCAGAGAACTGGTTGCTGGTGAACGCTTTGTTGCCTTCGCCCGCAAGAATGTACTGACCATTTTTGTAGAATTCTGAAGATGCACAATCCAGCGCCAGCATAATGTCAGAACCTGCTTTGTAGCCAGTTTGACCAATTGCTTCAAGAATAACCGTGATTGCTTCTTCGTTAGAACGAAGGTTTGGTGCGAAACCACCTTCATCACCCACAGCAGTGTTTAAACCTTTTTTGTTTAAAACTGATTTTAAAGAATGAAAGATTTCAGCGCCAGCGCGTAAAGCTTCAGAGAATGAAGTGAAGCCCACTGGCTCAATCATGAATTCTTGAATATCAACGTTATTGTCTGCATGTGAACCACCATTGATGATGTTCATCATTGGTACAGGCATGGTCAAAATCGAGTTGTTGCGAAGGTCTGCAATATATTGAAAAAGAGGAATTTTCTTTTCATCAGCAGCAGCGCGTGCAGCAGCCAAAGATACAGCTAAAGTTGCGTTTGCACCCAGTTTTTCTTTGTTTTCAGTACCGTCTAAAGCAATCATCGTGTTATCGATGTCTTTTTGTTCGAATACAGATTTACCAAGCAAAGCATCACGGATTAAGGTGTTTACATTATTTACCGCAGTTTTAACACCTTTACCTAAGTAACGTGCTTTATCGCCATCACGAAGTTCTAAAGCTTCACGAGAACCAGTTGAAGCACCAGATGGTGCACATGCACGGCCAACTACGCCAGATGCTAAGATTACGTCTGCTTCGATGGTAGGGTTACCACGAGAGTCCAAAATTTCACGTGCACGAATGTCAACGATTTGGCTCATGAACTATTCCTCAGTTGATTAATATGAGCTGCCTTTAGGGCAGCGCAAGAGTGATAAACTCAGTGTGTATCTAACTTTTCGAAACCTTTGACCAAGGTATCCAATTCTTTTAGCTGTGCCAAGAAAGGCTCAAGTTGAGACATGCGCAATGCACATGGGCCATCACACTTGGCTTTCTCTGGATCAGGATGTGCTTCCAGGAACAAACCTGCAAGACCGGTTGCCATACCTGCACGCGCCAATGTGGTAATCTGGGCGCGGCGTCCGCCAGCAGAATCGGCACGGCCACCTGGAGTTTGCAAGGCATGGGTGACATCAAAGAACACAGGCACATTCATTTCTTTCATGATATCGAAGCCCAGCATGTCTACAACCAGATTGTTATAGCCAAATGCTGAACCACGCTCACAAATGATCAGTTTGTCATTTCCTGCTTCCAGACACTTATGCAAAATATGACGCATTTCGTGTGGTGCAAGGAATTGTGCTTTTTTGATGTTGATGATGGCATCGGTTTTTGCCATGGCTTCCACCAGATCCGTCTGACGACTCAAGAAAGCCGGCAGCTGGATAATGTCCGCCACTTCTGCAACAGGCGCCGCCTGGTACGGCTCGTGTACATCAGTGATGATTGGTACATTAAAGTGTTTTTTAATGTCAGCTAACCACTCGAGACCTTTGTCGAGGCCTGGGCCACGGAACGAGTTCAAGCTTGAACGGTTGGCTTTATCAAAGCTGGCCTTGAACACATAGGGAATACCCAAACGTGTACAAATATCGACATAAGTCTCAGCGATCTCAAAAGCCAAGTCTTTAGATTCAAGTACATTCATTCCGCCGAATAATACAAATGGCAAATGATTTGCCATTTGTATATCGCCCAAACGTACAATTTCTTGTGGTTTTAATTGCGACATTTAAACTTCCTAGTTGTGTCCTACACACCGATTATTGAGTTTTTTGGTACTGCTTTTTCGCAGCATCAATGAAACCGGCAAATAATGGATGACCTTCACGTGGTGAGCTGGTAAATTCCGGGTGGAATTGTACCGCAATAAACCAAGGATGTTGAGGAATTTCAACTGTTTCTACCAGATGCTGTACCGGTGAATAACCAGAAATCTTCATGCCTTTTTCTTCAAGCAATGGGATATAACGGTTGTTCATTTCGTAACGGTGACGGTGACGCTCAATGATTTCTTCAGAACCATAGATTTCAGCTGTTTTTGTGCCTGCAACCAGTTCAGATTTTTGAGCCCCTAGACGCATGGTGCCACCCAAATCAGAGTCAGCAGAACGTTGCTGAACTTCACCGCGCTCATCTAACCATTCAGTGATCAAGCCAATCAATGGAGATTTGGTCGAACGGTTAAATTCAGTCGACGTTGCATCGCTAATGCCCACAACATTACGTGCATATTCGATTACAGCCAACTGCATACCTAAGCAAATACCAAGGAAAGGTACACCGTTTTCACGTGCGAATTGAATCGCCTGCATTTTGCCTTCAGTACCACGTTCACCAAAACCACCTGGAACCAGAATCGCATCGGCATCTTTCAATACTTCGTTCACGTCCTGGCTTTCAAGTTCTTCTGCATTGACATAGTCAATTTGGACTTTAACGCGGTTTTTCACCCCGGCATGTAAAAGTGCTTCGTTCACAGATTTATACGCATCTGGAAGTTCTACATATTTACCGACCATCGCTACACGAACGGTGTATTCTGGGTTCAATAATGCTTCTACCACGTTATCCCAATCGGTTAAATCCGCTTCAGGAAGGTCGTTATAACCAAAACGTTCGCAGATTAAATCATCAACATTCTGTTCGTAGAAAGTACGTGGAATCTGATAGATCGAACGTGCATCTTTACATACCACAACGGCACGTGCTTCAACGTTGGTAAATAATGCAATTTTACGGATAGTATCTGCATCTACATCGTACTCGGTACGGCAGATGAGAATGTCTGGCTGAATACCAATCGACAGAAGTTCTTTAACAGAGTGCTGTGTTGGTTTGGTTTTTAATTCTGCTGCAGACTTAATGTATGGGAGTAACGTTAAGTGCATTAACATGGTACGTTTATGACCAAGTTCAACCATTAGCTGACGTACAGATTCCATGAATGGGAGAGATTCAATGTCACCTACTGTACCGCCGATCTCTACAATCGCAACATCATAGCCTTCGCCTGCACGCAGGACACGCTCTTTGATATTGTCAGTAATGTGTGGAATAACTTGCACAGTACCACCCAGATAGTCACCACGGCGTTCTTTGTTCAGAACATCTTGGTAAACACGACCTGATGTGAAGTTATTCAGTTTGGTCATTTTCGCACGACGCAAGAAACGTTCGTAGTAACCCAAATCTAAGTCTGTTTCAGCACCGTCTTCTGTAACAAAAACTTCACCATGTTGGAATGGGCTCATCGTCCCTGGATCGACATTAATGTATGGATCCATTTTTACCATGGTCACTTTTAAACCACGAGCTTCTAAAAGTGCAGCAACAGAAGCAGCTGAAATACCTTTACCTAGTGATGAAACTACACCACCAGTAACGAAAATAAAATGGGTCATTGGGTTTCTCGTACAATCGAGCCTAAATCGGCCTGCAATGTTGCGCAATTTTACTTTACCTTGTACCTAGAAAGCAAAGTCAATCCGCATCAATTCAAAGAACAATAAACAATTGACTATTCTAACAGCAATTCCAATAAAAAATTACTGTAAGTTCATATGATTTCTATCTTGTAATTTGCTGCTATAATAGTGTAATCCCCTCCACACTTTTCTGTTTGATGCAATGATGATGAAGAAATTTTTACTCTGTACCGTAATCCTGACTGGCCTGAGCTTGACTGCGTGTGTAAAAAAAGAAGCACCTAAAGAAGAAGAACAAGTTGAGGTTAATCCAGCACCTGAAGTTGTAACGCCTGAACCAGCACAATTTGAACCGCTTGAGCCGGTAGAAGAAGCGGTAATTGAAGAAGTTCCAGAGACAACTGTGGAAATTCAACGTGAACAGACAGCTAACACGACGACTGAAATTCGTCGTGAAGTGAAGAAGCCTGAACCTGTTGAAGCTACACCAGCTCCAACAAGAACGCCGTCAGAAAACAATCCAGCTCCAGAGCCTTCAAAACCTGCAGCAACGCCTAAATCAAACTCTGATTCAAACAAATCTGAAGAAGACGCTGTGGCTGATGCCATTGCAGCAGCGATGCCAGCGCTTGATTAATCAAGAGAATTCATCAAAAAAACCCAGCTTTTGCTGGGTTTTTTTATTACTCTTTTTTAAGCAGATGTCGGTGCAGAATTACGAGACAAGTGCATCAAATAGTCTGCCATTAATCGCGTAGCCCACGATTCTGTTTGCATCAGACCTTGATAAAATCCGCAATGACTGCCTTTTTTGGTGGTAATCACCATGATATTCGACATTGCCCGAATTTTTTCTTTATAAGGTTCCAGATTCTGGATATGACACACCGGATCATCTTCCGCATTTAAAATCATTAATGGAACTTTAATGTTTTCAAATACATAAATTGGATTCGTGGCCTTACTATAACTCTCATAGTCTGAAAAACCGGCCAGTTGATAATAACGCTGTTCAAACTCCGATAAGTCTTTTACCTCCAGCAATTGCTTCCAGGAAGGATAAATTTGCCAGGTTTCCTGATAAGGATGAATAAAGCGTTTGATTAGTTTTTTGGCCATGACTTTGCTATAAAACGGATGTACATGGGCAAATCCGGTTTCGGTGTTATAGCCTGGACATAAGGCAAAAGCCGCTTTTAACGGTGTTTGTGATCCCTCTTCTCCGAGATAACGCACCAGCAAGCCTGTACCCGCAGAAGATCCGACCCCATACAGCTCAGACTGAGGAAATCTATCCTGTATATACAGCAGTTGTTCACGTAGATCTTGGGTCGAGCCGAACAGGTTCATTTTAGCTACAGGCATGGGCAGGTCTGCATGCCCACGGCGCAAACACAAGGCCACTCGCCAACCGGTATGTTTATGCAGATCCTGTACCAGTTCACGCATCGACTCTGGAGAGCCGGTGATGGTATGTAACAAGACAATGGTCGGTGTATTTGCTGGTAAATCCAGCCCATACCAGGCAATACCGGTAATCCCGCCATCCGACATTTTTAGCTGTTCAAGTACATCATATTTAAGTTTAATCGTATGTTTTTTAATAAGATCCAAATATAGAATATGTGCGTGTGCATTGGCTAACCACGGCGTAGGACGATATTTTTGTTGCAGCTGCGGTAAGCGTTCAATGAGTCCTGAAAAAACACCATTTGGATGGTAATACAGGGTCGGTTCATCTGCGCCACTGAAGCGATCCAGATATTCGCTGGACAGCTGACCCAATTTTTTAAGCAACATTTTCATCTGTCATCCTCTCTAGTTCGACTAGCTGTGATTTACAAACTTCATGCCGACTTGAATCAATAATTCGAATTAAGTTTTAACTTGGAATGACTGCATCCGTTGGCCCATTTGTACCGCTAAGGCTTCAAGTCCAGACTTAGGCCGGATCATCACTTCAAAATCAATGATCTGACCTTCTTCATTAAACTGAATCATGTCAACTCCCTTGAGTTTTTTATCGCTTACCTGAGCAGAAAACTCAAGTACGACATTGTTACCATCTTCACTTATAAATTCACGGTGATAAGTGAAGTTTTCAAAGACTTGGATCACATTGCTCAGAATAAAAAAGACCACCTGTTTGCCAGGATAAGGATGAAAAGCCACAGGTGAGCGAAATACAACATCCTCAGCAAGTAACTCATTCAAGATAGACATATCGCGGGTTGCTAACATCTCATGCCAACGATCAATGGATTTTTTTGTAGTTTCGATGCTCATTTGAGGTTCCTTTTTTGTTTTGATATTTTAAATACAGAGCGCTCCCCCTTTATTAAAGGTAAGAACTACTGCTTCACAAGAGAGATTCTTTCTTATAAATCCTCTCCTTTAATAAAGAAGAGGAAAAAAAGCAGGTTTTAATATTTTTAGATCACCGCTGCCAATTCAGCCCCCTGACGAATGGCACGTTTAGCATCTAACTCACCCGCTTCTTTGGCGCCACCAATCAGGTGTACACTTTTACCAGCAGATTTTAACTCATCAAACATGGCGGTATAAGATTCCTGACCAGCACAAATAATGACATTATCCACTTCCAACACCATTTGCTTATCATTGACGGTGATATGCAAGCCCTGATCATCAATCCTGTCATAGCTGGCACCCGCAATCATTTTCACGTCACGATGTTTAAGCCCTGTGCGGTGAATCCAGCCCGTGGTTTTACCCAGACTAGAACCCACAGAAGCAGCTTTTCGTTGCAATAAGTAAATTTCACGGGATGATTTTTCCAGAACTGGAGTTTTTAAACCACCGACCTGATCATATTTGGTATCGATGCCCCATTCATCATAGAATTTTTCTGGATTGATACTGCCACTTTCCCCTTCATGGCTCAGAAGTTCCGCGGTATCAAAACCAATACCTCCCGCACCAATAATCGCCACACGCTGTCCCACAGCTTTACGCTCTTTTAACACCTCGAGATAAGATAAGACTTTTGGATGATCAATCCCCGGAATATCCAGTTGACGCGGGGTTACCCCTGTTGCCACGACAATCTCATCAAATGCTGACGCTTCAAGTTCTGCAAAACTGGCAGTATGATTTAACTTTAACTTGATGCGTGGCTGCAACTCGATTTGACGTTTAAAGTAGCGCAAGGTTTCATAAAATTCTTCCTTGCCCGGAATGGTTTTGGCAATATTAAATTGTCCCCCAATCTGTGCAGCCGCATCAAATACCGTGACCTGATGACCACGATTCGCTGCATAGACTGCAAAACTTAAACCGGCAGGACCTGCCCCAATCACGGCAATATTTTTCGCTTCGCCAACGTCTTTGAAGATGAGTTCGGTTTCATAACAGGCCCGTGGATTGACCAGACAGGTGGCAATTTTCATCGAGAAAATATGATCCAGACAGGCCTGATTACAACCGATACACGTATTGATCTCATCGCTACGACCCTGTTCAGCTTTAAGCACAAACTCAGAGTCAGCCAGCATTGGACGCGCCATGGAAATCATATCGGCATCACCAGAAGCCAGTACATACTCAGCCATCTCAGGTGTATTGATGCGGTTAGAAGTAATGAGAGGAACTTTTACCAGACCTTTGAGCTTGCGGGTAACCCAGGTAAAGGCTGCACGAGGAACCTTGGTGGCAATTGTCGGAATACGTGCTTCATGCCAGCCGATGCCGGTATTGATAATCGTGGCACCGGCTTTTTCAATGGCTTTAGCCAGTTGTACCACTTCATCTAAAGTTGAGCCACCTTCCACCAGATCCAGCATAGACAGACGATAGATAATAATAAAGTTTTCACCGACCATTTCACGGGTACGGCGCACGATCTCGATCGGGAAACGAATGCGGTTTTCATAGCTGCCGCCCCATTCATCATCACGATGATTGGTTCGCGCTGCAATAAACTCGTTAATCAAATAACCTTCCGACCCCATAATTTCTACGCCATCATAACCGGCATACTGTGCCAGCTTGGCACAATTGGCGAAGTCATCAATAGTTTGCTGAACCTCAGCTGAACTCAAGGCATGCGGCTTGACCGGGTTAATGGGTGCCTGAATCGGAGAGGGTGCAACATTTTCTGCCTGATAGGAATAACGGCCCGTGTGCAAAATTTGCAGGGCAATTTTCCCGCCTGCATCATGCACCGCTTGGGTAATCACTTTATGCTTTTCAGCTTCTTCGACACTGTCAAGCTTGGAGCCGCCCTGAAACGTCACCCCATGATCATTGGGTGAAATACCACCCGTCACGATTAAGGCTACGCCACCTTTGGCACGCTCTGCATAAAAAGCTGCCATCCGCTCATATCCGCCGGGTGCTTCTTCAAGCCCCACGTGCATTGACCCCATCAGCACCCGGTTTTTGAGTGTGGTAAACCCTAAATCAAGCGGGGCAAGTAAATTCGGATATTTAGACATTTCAACTCCTTAGCGTGCTGATGTGCTGGCTATTTTTATTCAGCTGATCAGATATTGCATTTATCGATCAGAATTATGCAACTTGTTGCACTAATATATAAATCAGAATTGATTTTTATGCAACATGTTGCATAATAATCCCGAGTCATTTTTTTGAGACGTTTATGTCTTTATCGCATGTGCTACTGACCAGCCTGATTGAAAAACCCAGTACCGGAATAGAACTGGCGCGGCGCTTTGACCGCTCAATGGGATTCTTCTGGAATGCGACCCACCAGCAAATCTATCGAGAGCTAAATGCCATGTCAAAACAGGGCTGGATTTCAACACTCGAAGAAGAAGATGCACATTCACGTAAAAAAACCTATCAGGTTGAACTGCCCGGTCGTGAAGAATTGGCTCACTGGATGATACAGCAAAGTCCACCGGCACAGTTGCGCGAAGAATTGATGGTACGCTTACGTGCCGAAGCGCAGCTTGGTGGCAACAACACATTAGCGGAACTGGAACGGCATTTAGTCCTGCACAAAGAAAAACTCAACACCTATCAGCAAATTTTTGCCAAAGACTTTGCCCAAGCTGATGAAAATGATCGCACCCTGTATATTCATAAAATGATTTTACAACTCGGCATTGATCAAGAACTTGGCTGGATTCACTGGCTGGAAACCGTTATTCCGCGACTCAAACAGTTTAAATAAACGATCGGGATAAAAATAAGGAGAATATTCATGCCCTTTTATCGCATGCCAGACGGCGAACAGCTGTTTGTACGTGAATACGGTCAGGGTCAACCGGTTTTAGTGTTGTCTGGTCTGGGCATGTTGAGCTGGCAATGGGCGGCCTTTTTATATCCGCATAAAAACAGGTTTCGTTTTATTATTCCAGAATGGCGTGGTTTCGGTGCATCCAAAGACTGTAAAATTCCAGCAAATCTGGATGCAATTAACTGTCATTGGCAGGATGTGTGCTCAGTGGTAGATCAGCTCAAGTTCGATCGAGTCATAGTCATTGCCTACTCTATGGGGGCAACCACACTTATGCATGGTCTGCACTCTGATCATTTCGCTAAACGGATCACGGCTTATTTGCATATTGATCAGACACCCAAAATACCGGTAGATGATACTTGGGCTTTTGGTCTGTTTGGACCAAAACATGACGAATTTAGGGGGATTTTGCAGCAACTGTCTGTTCTCCTCGCTGCACATCCGCAAATTCAATTTATTCGCGATCTAGATCAAACAGTACGCCAACAGATTGGCGCATTATGGCTGCGCTTTATCCAGCTGCAAAACAGTCATCCCTATAGTCTTAAAGCATTTGAGTTTTTACTGCATCAACCTCGCTTTCAAAGTTTATTACTGCCATCCAGCCGTGTGGACTACATGGCCTGGTATATCAACAATTATCTGTATCATCGAGAAGATTACCGTGAAGCATTAACCAAACTTCAATGTCCGGTGACTTTCTTTAGCGGCGCGCAATCCCGGCTCTATCCTTTTGAAGGACAGCGCCTGATTGCAGAAAGCCTGCCTCAAGCCAAACAGGTGATTTTTAAAAAATCCGGTCATACGCCCTTGCTGACTGAACCGCTAAAATTTTCCAGAGAACTCGGTGTCTTCTTGAAAGAGAATTCACAATCGAGTACTTCAGCAGTTTAAATATTCAGGAGAAAAATAATGAAAAAACTGGTGGTCTTTTCAGGTGCGGGTATGAGCGCAGAAAGTGGCATCAATACCTTCCGTGACAGCGATGGTCTTTGGGAACAGTATCGGATTGAAGATGTCGCCACTCCGCAGGCCTGGGCCAGAGATCCGCAACTGGTGCAGTGCTTTTACAATGCACGCCGAAAAAATATTCTGGAGGCAGAGCCAAATACTGCACATCTCCAGATTGCGCAACTGCAACAAGATTATGATGTGCATGTCATTACCCAGAATATCGATGATCTGCATGAACGTGCCGGCAGCAGCAAAGTGATTCATCTTCATGGCAATATCCGACTGGCTAAAACCTCAGGTCCAGATGCACAAAGTACGACCCAATTCTATCCGGTTGAAGAAACTGAATTAGATTTAAACAAGCACTTTTGCACAGCAGGTTATCCACTGCGTCCACACGTGGTCTGGTTTGGCGAAGCCGTTCCTGCCTACGCAGAAGCCCAAAGTTGTGTACAAGATGCCGATATTTTTGTGGTGATTGGCACCAGTCTGCAAGTTTATCCAGTGGCGGGATTGATTCATGACATTCCGGCATCTTGCCAGGCCTATTATATTGACCCCAAAGCAGACCAACAACAATTGCCGGTACAATTTCACAAGATCACCCAAACGGCCACTCACGGTATGCAACAGTTGATCCAGCTCCTAGAAAAATAATTTCATCACAAGACATATGCTGTGTCATGTTCAATGATGATTATTCAGGTATTTAGAAAACGTAGCGACACTTAATCATATTGGTTACAGCCTAAATACATCTAACTCTTACTGTCTATAGCATACACCTCGTGATTTTCTAAAGTGAAATAACCGTATCTAAGGCGCCACACTTAAACCAAATTTCTTCAAATTTGGATATTCATATGGGGCATCTTCAGCTGGATAACGTAATGACTCGAGCCCATAAATTTGTGCAATATTCCATAAAATACTTTCACCCGCAGGTAGAGTTTGTGGCTGAATTTTATAAATTGAATCCTGATAAGCGCTATCACTATCAACAAATTTCCAGCCCTGTTGCTTAAACGAGTCAATAATGTCTTCTAGCCAAGCCGCATTAATGGCTCTTACATGAAGTAAAAGCACATGCTTGGGTGAACGTCCTAATGTTTGTTGTGCTAAATTATCGTAATACTGTGCTCGATCAAGCAAATGAAACAGATAAGCTTGTTTTAATTTATTCAGGCTTTCTTGATCTTGTGCTTGCTGATACTGCAAAAACAGTTGATTGTAATACCAATCACTCGCATCGATGCTAACAGCTCCCGATTGATAATGATGGGTTATCAGCCATTGTCGTACTCCTTCCCTTTTTTCTAGCGTATTTCCCTCTTTAAGAAATGGAAATCGGTAACGTGGTACAAATCCGGGTAATGTAGAAAATATTTGATGTCCTTGCTCTATGTCTTTTAAATAATTTTTCAAGCTAATCTCATCTTTATTTAGGTTAAGATGTAAATTTCCATGATTGCCTATTCGATGCCCCTGTTTCCCCCACTCTGAAATCATCTGCAACCCTTTTTCTGTGCTAATTTTACTGACGCTTGGATAGACAATAGCCAAAATTCGCTTTTGTTTTAGGGTATTTAGAATGTCATTATTGATATGACAAGCATCTGGGTTATTGGCTGGGTCTAGTCCATCATCGAAACTGAGGGCGATCTGTTGAGCAAAAGCCACATGAGAAACACAGAGACATAGGCTTAAGACAATTTTTTTAATCATAAATGAGTGCTAGAGCTTAGAAAATAAATATCTTTTAACCTAATAATTATTCAAACTGATTGAACTTTACATCGACGGCTAATACGAAATTTATTTATTATCTAAGCTTATATATTGAATGGCAATTTTTTTAATGAATCACCACTTAGCTGTGGTGTAATGAGATTCCAGACATTATAAATGAGCGCCTATGTATCACATTATCGAGTGTGTTGGCTTTTAAATTTTAGTAACTTCAATATTTTTTTAATTGACAGAACGTAACAATCAATTTTTAATCAGCAGATTGTTGCATAAATGGAATTTTGGAATGCTGACTGATCTTGATGATTTTTACTGCTTTGCACAGGTGGTGGAACATGGCGGCTTTAGCGCAGCTGAACGTGCAACAGACATCCCTAAATCCAAGCTTAGCCGTCGTGTCCATAACTTGGAAGAACGTCTAGGTGTCCGCCTGATTCAACGCAGCTCGCGTCATTTTGCGGTTACCGATATTGGCATGAACGTTTACCGCCATGCACAGGTCATGTTAAATGCAGCACAGGCAGCACATGATCTGGTCGATCATCTTAGTACCGAACCGCGTGGTACGATTAAAGTCAGTTTGCCGGTTTTAATTGCCCAGAATGAAATCGCCAAAATCCTGCCAAACTTCCTCAAGCAATATCCAGAAATTAAAGTTCAGATGATGATCACCAATCGCCGGGTCGATATCATTAATGAAGGCTGTGATCTGGCACTGCGGGTACGCTCCAATCTGGATGACGATCCGAATCTGGTCATCCGTCAGTTTGAAAAAATTGAACAGCATCTGTTTGCAAGTCAAGGTTATCTCAATCAGTTTGGTGAGCTAAAAACCCCCGAGCAACTGGCTGAACATAAGATTCTGACTATGGCAGAAGATCATACCGAACAATTTCTGACCTTACAAAACGAGCAGCAAGAACAAAAGAAAATTCGGGTCAGTCCAACTGTATTGGGTTCAGACCTCAATATGTTGGCGCAACTTGCGGCTTCAAGCTGCGGGGTGACCTTATTGCCAGATAACGTGGTAGAGCAGTATGTGGCACGTGGCGAACTGGTACGGGTTTTACCTGACTGGAAAGCACCGCATGGTATTTTTCATGCGGTTTATCCCTCACGTCGCGGTCTGCTGCCTGCAGTCCGGGTATTTATTGACTATCTGGTCGCAGAATTAAACCATAGCTAATAAAAATATGGACAAAAAAATAGCTCATTCTTGGGGAAAAATGAGCTAGAGAAACAGGTCACTACAGCACAGTGAATAAAAAAGGAAACTTTGTAACTGATTCTCAGTCTAACCAGACTTCTATTTTCAAACCATTGTTTTGCTGTAGTGTTTTGTGTATTTTTGTCAGCAAAAACGATGAACTTGTAAATTTGGCAAGTCAAAAGTTTTTAACAGAAATCCCGTCAAAATTTTAAATTTCCGGATAATCACCCGTGCCTTCAGGCCATGGAGAGAGTAATTCAAATCCGGTTTCGGTCACATAAACCATATGTTCCCATTGTGCAGACCACGATTTATCCGTGGTAACCACAGTCCAGCCATCTTTTAGTTCTTTGACACGAGCTTTACCCATATTTACCATCGGCTCAATGGTAAAGACCATACCCGGCACCAGCTTGATGCCTTGACCCGGCTGTCCATAATGCAGAATATTCGGTTGTTCGTGATAAACCTTGCCGATGCCATGACCGCAATACTCACGCACAATCGAATAGCCTTCACGCTGTGCAACGGTTTGAATTGCATAACCAATATCGCCTAAGGTAGCTCCCGGCTTCACTGCATGAATCCCGGCCAGCATCGCTGCATAGGTGGTATTGACCAGACGTCTGGCTTCTGGAGATGGCGTTCCCACATAATACATCCGGCTGGTATCACCGAAATAACCATCTTTGATGATCGCCACATCAATATTGATAATATCACCATCCTGCAACACGGTTTTTGAGGATGGAATACCGTGACAGACTACTTCATTCGGCGAAATGCAGGTGGTCTTGGTATAACCGTAATAGCCAATATTAGCCGGTGTTACTTTTAGAGTATTGATAATAAAATCATGACAGAGATCATCCAGATATTCGGTCGTGACACCTGGCTTGACATGCTCCCCGATCATCGCTAAAACTTCTGCGGCCAAACGCCCAGATATCCGCAATTTTTCTACATCTTGCTCAGTTTTAAGACTAATCGCTGGAGCTCGCATATATCTATCCTCACTATGAATATCTGAATTATAGTCCCTTTTTTGTTACATATGTCACAGTTAGTGGATTTCATCACCGCAATTTTTCTGGAAATCAGAATTTCAACTGTTGCTTATTCATACAAAAAATAATCTGAGAATTTTAAAGAAAATTCAGATCAATCCATACAGTGGGCTTAGATCATCTATTTTTTAGCTGATTATCAATCAGATATTTCTACCAAAATTTGAATGAATGGTTATCTGAGCAGCAAAATCAATAGATTCAAGGTCTGCAGCCTTAAAATAAACTCCAAAAAGATGGACATATACACTAAAATCGCTTTCTTTTGTTCTATTGATCTCCCTTTATGACAAGTCTGCGTACCCGGGATATTGTCGCCCTAGGTTTTATGACCTTTGCACTATTTATTGGTGCGGGCAACATTATCTTCCCACCGATTGTGGCTCAACAAGCCGGTGAACACGTATGGCTCGCTGCTTTAGGCTTCCTTATTACAGCAGTCGGCTTACCCGTGATTACCATTATTGCGTTGTCTCGCGTTGAAGGCTCCATTCAGGCACTAAGCTCGCCTCTTGGCAAAGCAGCCAGCATTTTACTGACTGTAATCTGTTACTTAGCTGTTGGCCCTTTATTTGCGACACCACGTACCGCAACCGTTTCTTATGAAATCGGTTTTTCATCTTACTTTGGCAATGAATCTGGCAGCCTGCTCATTTACAGCATTATCTATTTTGCTGTGGTGACCATCGTGTCTTTATATCCAAACAAGATTCTGGATACCGTCGGCTATTTCCTGTCGCCACTTAAAATTATTTCTTTGATCATTTTGGGTGTAGCAGCCGTGATGATTCCTGCCAGCAATCCGCCTGCAGCGATCAATAATTACGTTACCAGTCCAGTGACTGAAGGCTTCGTAAATGGTTATTTAACCATGGATACTTTGGGCGCTTTAGTTTTCGGTATTGTGATTGTTAAAGCCATTACTTCACGTGGTGTAACCGATAAAAAACTGATTACCAAATATGCAGTGAATGCCGGCATTATTTCTGGTATTGGTTTAACTCTAGTGTATTTAAGTCTGTTTAAACTTGGACTGGGTAGCCATGAGATTGCACCGAATGCAGCCAATGGTGCCATTATCCTGCATGCCTATGTACAACATGCCTTTGGTGATATGGGTGCTTATTTCCTGTCTGGCATGATTTTTATTGCCTGTATGGTGACTGCGATTGGCCTGACCTGCGCCTGTGCCGAATATTTCTCCAGTTTGACTAAAATCCCATACAAGATTTTTGTATTTATTCTGGTCGGTTTCTCACTGCTTATTTCAAATCTGGGTTTAACCAAACTGATTGCCGTTTCGGTGCCCGTATTGAGCGCGATTTATCCACCTGCAATTAGTGTGATTTTATTGAGCTTCTGCGCTAGCTTCTTCAAAAAACTGTCCCATGTGATTGCACCAGTGACGCTAGTGGCCTTTATCTTCGGTATTTTTGATGGAATAAAAGTTGCTGGTTTTGAATTGCCTGCCGTACTACAAAATTTGCCGCTCTCAGAACAGAATCTGGCCTGGTTTATTCCATCCATGATTGTATTGCTGATTGCAGCTGTGATTGATCGTATTAGAAACTAATCTTTCTAGGCTGTCTGATAAAGATCGTATTTTTACCCAAAATCCGGTTTTAGCGTGATCAATAATTGTCAGGTTTTACCCAAACGGACTTTTATTGTTTCTTACAGACAATATCAAATCATCGCTGTGTGTCTATTTACTCGTGCTTTTTCCAGAAAGTGTGATTCATAATTAGGCTCGAATGATCCTATTTTTAATATAAATATAAATAATTTTTTGAATTTTAGCTTTTAGATACATGTTGTTGCTGACTTAAACCATCTTGCCCCCTGACTTATACACAGTCTTACATTCTATTGATTAACACTACATATCTTTGGCGTAGAATTTGCATTTTCTATCTGCTCACATCAAACAATTGCTAGCTATTGTTTTCATGACGATATGGAGGTGTAATCTGAATATATAATGCTTTACTAATCAATTGATTATGTATTTTTACGACTAAAGAAGGCCATTTTGACCCTGAAAGTGCAGCCCGATGGTTGCAAAGGCTGATATTAAACAGTACAACTGTATGTTCAATTCTGACTAACTTAATCTGCTTTAGTCTTCAATAACATAAATAAATGGGAGGGATGGAGATGTTATCATTACATTTCAACAAGCAAGTCTTCATTGACGCTCTTAAAGCCAACGACACCAATCTGGTGACATTTATATGCACTACTTTTGCACTTATGCTGACTTTAACCGTCCATTGCTTAATTCAAGGTAATTTAAAACTTGAATACTTTGGTTATGCGCTGATCGTCTCAGCTGCTTTCTTCCTATGGGCTGCCATAGACCAGAAATACCGATAATCAAATTTTAAATTAGCCCAGATGGATGATGTGGCCAGTCATCCATCTGGTAAAAAAACCAAAATATTACTTTTAAGAATAATTAAAATAGCCCACCAAATGCGCCATAGAGTAAAATCCCCGTTCCTCCAAGTTCTGCAATAATTAATCCCAGCATTGCCAAGCTCATCAGACTGCCAGGTAGATGAAACCGACCCAGTTGATGCGGTTGCTTAAACTGATTGGTGGTATCTTGCAGGAAACCATGCAGCATATAAGCTGCAATCGAAAAACTAAAAAATACGATATTCACCAGTACGCAGATCAAATTCATGGCACTGGATAAATCGGAATAATATGCCAGAACTGCCAGAATTAGCGTCGCTGGTGCATATAGCAGACTGCTACGATGGGCAATATCCACATAATAATGTGCGCGTGACTGTGGTGATTGACGGATCTGCCAATACTTCCAGACCCCGGTAAACATCCCAATCCACAAGAATATTCCACTAAAAATAATGGCGATTTTAACGGCCAGTGCAAGTTCCATTGATAGCATAAGCTCATTCCATATCTATTATTTTACTGACTTTTAAGTCATGCTTTGCGCAAGCATCCCTTCAAAAACTGTATAAAGTTAAAGCTTCATCAGGAAGCTAAAATCATAGTGTATCGTATGTCTGAATTTGAAACATTGACTCTACAGTGCCAGGATGGCTATCACTTAAGTGCACGCTTTTATGCGGCTTCTTCAGAATCTGAAAAACGTCCGGTATTGGTCTGTCCTGCCACAGGTATTACCCAACAGTTTTATCATCATTTCTGCATCTGGTTGCAAGCTCAGGGCTATGCGGTACTGGTCTTTGACTTTCGGGGAATTGGTGAGTCACTCGCAGGCCCTTTAAAACAGTCCAAAGCCAGTATTGTGCAATGGGGTCAACTGGATATTCCCGCCGCGATTGATGCTTTATTAGCACGTACTCATGCAGAAAAAGTGATTTTGCTGGGGCATAGTGCTGGTGGTCAGCTTCTGGGGATCGTACCGAATTATGACAAAGTTGCAAAAGTGGTGGCTGTTGCTGGCTCAACCGGACATGTCAAAGGACTTAAAGGTAAAACCAAACTGCTGGCGCCGGTCATGTTCAATCTCATTTTCCCACTGGCCCGTATGAGCAAAGGATATGCTCCAACTCAAGCGATTGGCATGGGCGAAAATCTGCCTAAAGATGTGGCGCGTGAATGGGCACAGTTCTGTAGCAAACCGGGCTATGTCATGAATGCAATGGGTAAAACCCTATTACCACGCTCAGATTTTCATGCTCAAATCACCTGCCCGATTATTTCGATCTGGTCATCGGATGATGAAATTGCAACAGAAGCAAATGTAAAAGATTTACTGCGTTTATACCCCAATGCAGACACTCAGATGATTGAGCTTCAACCTAAAAGATATGCGCATAAAGCCATTGGCCATATGCTGATGTTTAAAAAATCACATCAAAACTTATGGCCGGTGATTGAACAACAATTGACGGTTTAAATCAGATTTAGATGGTTATTTGCAAGCTGCTATGTTCTAATACACTCAGTTTGAGATGAGCCTCTTACAGTATATGGGCTTGACCTATATACGACTAGCCCCTAACCATGGGGCTTTTTATTGCATGTATGATTTTAAAAACGTATTAACATTTAGCCGAAAAATGCAATGATGCTTTGGATCACCACAGCATTCACAATATCAATAAAAAATGCACCACACAGCGGTACAATTAAAAAAGCTTTATGTGATGGACCATAGCTATTGGTCACCGCCTGAATATTGGCAATCGCTGTCGGTGTTGCCCCCATACCAAAACCACAATGCCCTGCCACTAATACTGCTGCATCGTAATTTTTGCCCATGATTCTAAAGGTCACAATTGCGGTAAATAAAATCAATACCGCTGTCTGCGCCAATAAAATGGTAATGAGCGGACCTGCCAAATCGGCCAGTAACCAGAGTTGCAGTGATAGTAAAGCCATAGATAAATACAGGGATAAAGACGCATTGCCAAATACATCGATTGCACGGTCGAAGATATCGACTTTCAGCACATGCTCCAAGACATTACGCACAATCACACCTGTGCCTAAAGCCCATACAAAAGTGGGCAATTCAAACCATCTTCCCTGACTGAAGTCTGTCATCTGATTGGCGACAAAAATACACAGGGCAAACATCCCCAAAGTCGACACGGCATTACTGGATGTAATCAATCGGGTTTTCTTTGGATATTCAAAGGGCGCAGTGTTGATGTGCGATTCGAGCTGCTGTTCATTAGTCTCTTGCGCTACTGTTTCAGCCAGTTGGTTGCGTTTAATCAGGAACTTGGCAACTGGACCGCCCACAAGTCCACCAATAATCAAGCCAAAGGTAGCACTTGCCATACCAAGGACAACTGCTCCCTGGATCGCATATTGAGTTTCCAGAACCTCGCCCCAGGCACCGGCGGTACCATGACCACCCGTTAAGGTGACGGAACCGACAATCAAGCCAATCAGTGGATCAAGTCCAAGCGCTGTGGCTAAACTCATACCGACAGCATTTTGCACGACTACAAATAAAATGACACAGACCAAGAAGGTCAGGAGCGATTTTCCACCTTCTTTCAGTTTCAAAAAGTCTGCACTTAAGCCAACAGAAGTAAAGAACATCAGCATCAGGATGGTTTGAATTTGTGCGTCAAATGTGGCACTGATATTAAACAATTTATAGAAAATAAAGGCCGTAATCGCTGCGACTAAACCACCGATTACAGGTTCAGGTAAGTTATAGTTCCTAAAGAAGCTAATTTTACTAACAAGATACCGCCCAATAAAAAGAAAAAAAACAGCAATTACTAGAGTGCCAAAGGCATCTATTTCATAAGTCATAACATTCCCTATTGGCTTTATTTTCATACAGTTTTGGGAAAGAGAGATGAAAAATCAATCACAGAAATGTAATGCAAGTTACTGTTTCTAATAATTGTTTAATTTATAGCCTGAATAGACGCAATTAACGTGATGGAATATCATAAACCCAGTTGCGCGCTTGCTGATCTGTGGTGCTTTCACAGATGTAATAATCATGATCCCAAGCGTCAGGATGGAAAATTTCTTTTTTTGTGTAAGTCACATTTTTAGACTTTTCGACACAGACAAAGTTATCGCCTTGGTCTTTAACTTGCGTTCCATTGAGGAAACCACCAATACATAAAAATCGGGATTGTTTGGGCATCTTACTTTAACCACTTTTCGATCGAATATAAAAATTTGATATTACTTTAGTAGTTTAGCTGAAATACGAAGATTACAATTATTTATCTTATATTTTAAAACAACCTAATTCTTTATTTTTCAACTTTCTGTTTTTGAGCCAGTCTTTATACGAATCATAATTCCCCTCCACACTCAGCATTTTATCCAAACATGTCTGCATTGTTTCTACACAATAACTCCCAGATCTCTCCAAATATCCTTTTAGAACTGCTTCTTCATAATCTAAAATCATAAAACTTGCATTATGATAGTGACGTATTTGACATAAAATTTTTGATAGTGGAATAAATCTAATTATCTTGTTATTACCACTCAACACCATTCCTACTAATCTTGCATTGCTATTAGGTTCAAAGTTATATATTGCACCACCGCTCATTCCATTATGATCATAAGCCGTGCCAGTAAATATATGTGCACATTTTTCATAATCTATATATGGATGTCCATACTCATCAAACAAACAAATACCAATATCATGATGACGCAGTAAGTTAGTTGCATGAGTATAACCTTTTGGTACTTCTTCAAATTCAAATAGATTACTCTCTAATGGATAGCCTGAAGCAGCCAGTATTTGACCTTCAAAAAATTTATTTGAAGATAGAATTTCAGTACATTCCCCTTTTTGAGTTATATCAACATAGTTATCTGGTTCAAAATTATTATGTGGATTAAACATTTCAATAAAAACAACATCCGTATAATCTTGCCAACCCTCCACTTCAGGAATTAACTCCCCAATAAACCAAACTTTTTTTGGCATTAAAAAATCATTAATGCTTTCTACAGTTTTTTCTTTAGACCTTATCCAAAAAGGTGAACTATTTTGCAATGGATTTTCAATAGTTTCTTTAATCACATGGTAAGCAGTTAAAATAAAATATTTATTTCTATATTTAAAAAGTATTCCACTCCCACCCCCGCTCATATAATCAACATAAAACCCATCACTCCAGATATCTGCATTACCTACATAATTAAATAAGAGCCTTCTAGGGCGTGTCATCAATTAACTTGAGGAAAACCACCTTGTCCCCATTATATTTTTATGACTAAACGCTATGCATTAAGAGATGATCAGTGGGAACTGATTAAAGATCTGTTACCTGGACGAATAGGTGCTGTTGGAGTAACGGCCAAAGACAACCGACTATTTGTTGAAGCGGTATTGTATCGGTATCGTTCAGGTATTCCGTGGCGAGACTTACCAGAACGCTTTGGTGATTTTAGAGTCGTACATACCCGTTTTAGCCGTTGGGCTAAAACAGGTGTGTGGCAGAGAGTCTTTGAAGTGCTGTCACATGACAGTGATAATGAATACGCCATGTTAGACTCCACTATTGTACGTGCTCATCAACACAGCGCTGGGGGGAAAAAATCAGGCGATTGGACGCAGTAAAGGTGGCTTAAGCACCAAAATTCATGCCCGGACTGATGCTTTAGGCAACCCGACAGGATTTTATCTCACTGATGGGCAGGCCCATGACTTAAACGGTTCAGATGTGTTGCTGGACTTATCGTTGAGCCAGACCTGGCTTATGGATAAAGCCTACAACTCCAGGGATCGGGTCATTGATCCAATTTTAGAGGCGAAGGGTCAGGTTGTGATGCCAGCGAAAAGTAATTCTATTGATCAGCGTGATTATGACCGACATCTCTACAAGGCAAGACATCTGATCGAGAACTTTTTTGCCAAACTCAAGCAGTATCGTGCTATTGCCACACGCTATGATAAATTAGCTCAAAACTTCTTATCAGCGATTTATTTGGCTTCAACAATCATCTGGCTTAATTGATGACACGCCCTAGATGACATAGCAACTTTTGATTTCTGATTATTTAAAAATTTTCCTTTATTAATTTTTTTTACCATTTAATTACTCAAAAAATAAGGGCTGATAAATCAGCCCTTATCTTATATTGCTTAACGCTTAATTTTCAAGCAAATCATAGATTTGCTCTTGCGCTAGGGAAAAGCCTTTCGGCTTTTCTTAATCCTAGCTCATTAAGTCAATTGAGCAGCAGCAATTTTCTTCGTATCAACATTCGCAGCAGCGTTAGTATATTCGCTCATCTTGTCGAAGCTTAAGTATTGATAGATGTCAGCTGACATGCTGTCAATTTGAGCTGCATACTGTTGGTATTCTTCTGGAGAAGGTAATTTACCCAATACAGCAGCAACAGAAGCAAGTTCAGCAGAAGCCAGGTAAACGTTAGCCCCCTGACCTAAACGGTTCGGGAAGTTACGTGTAGACGTCGATACACAAGTTGTGTTCGGAGCTACACGTGCCTGGTTACCCATACATAATGAACAACCTGGCATTTCAGTACGCGCGCCAGCTTTACCATAAATATTATAGAAACCTTCTTCCATCAACTGATGTTCGTCCATACGCGTTGGCGGAGCAATCCACAAACGAGTTGACAATGCACCACCTGGAACTTTCTCTAACAATTTACCAGTCGCACGGAAGTGACCAATGTTTGTCATACAAGAACCAACGAATACTTCGTCAATTTTCACGCCTTGAACGTCAGAAAGAAGTTTTGCATCATCTGGATCGTTCGGGCAGCAAAGAACAGGTTCTTTAATGTCAGCTAGATCGATTTCATACACTTTCGTGTATTCAGCATCCGCATCCGCTTTAAGCAGTGATGGATTCGCTAACCATTTTTCCATGTTCTCAACACGACGAGCCATTGTACGCGCATCGCCATAACCTTCAGAAATCATCCACTTAAGCATAGTGATGTTTGAACGAAGGTATTCAGCAACTTTCTCTTCAGAAAGCGTGATCGAACAACCAGCAGCTGAACGTTCAGCAGAAGCATCAGACAATTCGAATGCTTGCTCAACAGTCAGGTCAGTTTCCATTTCTGTCAAATCGATCTCAAGGATACGACCAGAGAAGATGTTTTTCTTACCTTTCTTCTCTACAGTTAAGTCACCCGCTTGAATTGCGTAGTAAGGAATTGCATGTACCAGGTCACGTAGTGTGATACCAGGCTGCATTTTACCTTTGAACTTCACAAGTACAGATTCAGGCATATCAAGTGGCATAACACCAGTTGCTGCAGCAAAAGCTACCAGACCAGAACCCGCCGGGAACGAAATACCGATTGGGAAACGAGTATGCGAGTCACCACCAGTACCCACAGTATCCGGAAGAAGCATACGGTTTAACCAAGAGTGGATAATACCGTCACCTGGACGTAAAGACACACCACCACGGTTCATAATGAAATCAGGAAGCGAGTGTTGCATTTGAACGTCAACTGGCTTTGGATACGCAGCGGTATGACAGAAAGATTGCATAACAAGGTCAGCAGAGAAACCTAGGCAAGCCAAGTCTTTCAATTCGTCACGCGTCATTGGACCTGTTGTATCTTGCGAACCAACTGTGGTCATCTTAGGTTCACAGTAAGTACCTGGAAGTACACCTTGACCTTCAGGAAGACCACAAGCGCGACCAACCATTTTCTGTGCTTGAGTGAAGCCTTTGCCAGTTGCAGCAGGTTGAACCGGAGTACGGAACAATGTAGATACTGGAAGACCTAAAGCTTCACGTGCTTTAGTGGTCAAACCACGACCAACGATCAGGTTAATACGACCGCCCGCACGAACTTCGTCTAGAAGTACAGGTGTTTTAAGATCAGCTTCAGCAATTACAGCACCGTCTTTAGATGCAGAAACTTTCGCAGCAGCATGATCGATTTTAAGAACGATTTCATCGCCCATGTTCATGTTGCCAACATCGATCTCGATCGGTAATGCACCCGCATCTTCCATCGTGTTGAAGAAAATTGGCGCAATTTTAGAACCTAGGCAGTAACCACCGTCTTTTTTGTTCGGGATGTGAGCAATGTCATCACCAAAGAACCAAAGCACAGAGTTGGTTGCAGATTTACGAGATGAACCTGTACCAACAACGTCACCTACGTAAGCAACTTGGTTGCCTTTCGCGATCAATTCTTTGATTTGGTTTAATGGACCAACTTCACCAGGAACTTCCGGGTTGATTCCGTCACGTACGTTTTTCAACATTGCATTTGCGTGCAATGGAATGTCCGGGCGGCTCCAAGCGTCTTGTGCAGGTGACAAGTCATCAGTATTCGTTTCACCAGTGACTTTGAAAACTGTCAGTTTGATTTCTTCAGGAACGTCTGGACGTGAAGTAAACCATTCAGCATCAGCCCAAGACTGCATAACAGCTTGTGCATTTGCGTTACCCGCTTTTGCTTTATCAGCGACATCGTGGAATGCATCAAATACAAGAAGCGTTTTCTTAAGCGCTTCAGCAGCAAGCTCAGAAAGTTCAGCGTTGTCTAAAAGTTCAACTAAAGGCGCTACGTTATAACCACCAAGCATAGTACCTAGCAAGTAAACCGCACGTTCTTTAGAAATAAGTGGAGAGGTTGCTTCGCCTTTTGCCAATGCAGCCAAGAACGCAGCTTTTACATATGCAGCTTGGTCAACACCTGCTGGTACACGGTTTTCAAGCAAATCTACCAAGTATGCTTCTTCACCAGCTGGCGGGTTAACTAGTAGTTCAACTAATGCAGCGGTTTGGGCATCGTCAAGTGGCTTCGGTGGGACTCCGAGTGCGGCACGTTCTTCAACGTGTTGGCGGTAAGCTTCTAGCACAGTGTTATTCCTCTTTTTTAAAAAATTACTTATGAATTCCTGCTTATTCCAAGCTTCACAAATAATATGGACTCCGAAATTTTACTAAATTTCCAGTTAAAAGTTAATGCAACTCAAGTGTTTCTTTGTGATGCTCGTTATTTTATAACTAAATGATGCTCTTAATGATTATTCAATAATCACTTTTAGATCAGATCTCAAGAAACAAGCCTATGAGCAGGCCCTTTTAACTGAATTTAATGCATAAAAAAGGCAACCATGATGTTGCCTGATTTGAAGTTAAAAAGATACTCCACCTTAGTGTACAGTGGTCGAGTTTAAATATTGCTGATATGAATCCCGGCAGCCTTTGAATTTCACCACACATTCATCTTCACACATCGTGCTGTGATTATTGCTGGCAAAGGAAATATCCACCTGATACAGCTTTTTTTCTTGTTCTAGCACCTTCTTTAAAAATACTTTGTCGCCTACGCTCAGGACATAGCGACTACCAGCAATAATGACTACACCATGTTCATCTTCTAAGAGCAGATCAGAATGATGTAAATATCTGACGACTTGCATATTGTGTTACTCCTCGGGTAATTGGAGTTAAATTCATTATTCAATATAAAGATAAGTATTTCTATATTTTAGATTTAGAAATTGTCACAAAGTGTACATTTTGCTTAGGCTATTTTTATTATTCATTAGATGTTTTTTTGTCTTTTATTCGGGTTGATACTTTTTTTAAAGAGATGCTGCATTATGCCCGATTCAGCCATTAAAAAAAACCGTTCCCTAGAACGGTTTGTAATCTGGTAATTCATCATGCGGCGTGGCAATACATTTTTCAGTAAACTCAGCGCGGACTTTTTCACGGGCTGCTTTTACATCTGCCTTAATCTCTTCGGCTGGAAGTGCGTAGACTTCATCAATAATGTTCAGAATAAAACCTTTGGTGGTTTCATCATCGATCTTGAGGGCATGCTCGATTGCTTTCTCTTTCTCAATCGCATTCTGACGATCCAGCATAATGGTCCGCGCGGCATTCCCCACACTTCGACAATAACCTTGCCACTGCTCTTCAGGGGTTAAGGGTTTCTTCTCGGCACAACCGGCCAGAGCCAGCATAAACGATAAAGCCAATAACTTTTTCATGAGTTTCTCCTTCCGAGGGGCAATATAAAAGATCGGGGAAGATTTGTCATTTAAAATGCCAGTATGACTCTAAATTTAAAAAAGCCCATCAATGGGCTTTTGTTTTTTAAATACTTAACCGCATGAAGCCTGAATAATTTTTTTGCTGGCAGGATCTACGGTTACTGTCACACGCTCTTCACGATAATCCATGGTGACTGCTTGACCCGGCTCGACCATACGTACAATCTGCGCCTGGGTTTTCTGTTTGATTTGCGCTTCAGTCAGGTTGGACTGACCAACCAATGTCATCGCCTGATCGGCAATACATTTAGGCTGGTTCATATGCAGCAACTCCCACTCTTCTACCACCTGTCCATTCTTTAAATGACAATATCCAACCTGGCCATTACTTTCATTACGTATTTCAAGCTTGCCACCCTGATTGACACAATAAGTGCTCGCCGGATTTGGCATACCTATTTTGGGCGCTTCCGTTTCTGATTGTGGTGTAGTGGTACAGGCGCTTAAAGCAACCGCCAGCAAACCGAACAGCATTGTTTTTTTCATGAGCGTGTATTCTTCTTCAATAATTCTGCACTAATTTAGCATATTTCCATACCTTTTCTAGGCACAAGTCTGTGTACATTGTTAATCAAACACCTTCAATAAAGTTTAAGAATAAAAGTATTGCTAAATTCAGTATTGCTAAATTCAGTATTGCTAAATTCAGTATTGCTAAATTCAGTATTGCTATCTTGCCAACTATTTGATTGCTGAAGCTAGAGATGCGTGGAATCTGTTTAAATTGAGACGAATACTAATTTAGCGTTCTCAATTAAGTAATTCTTCATTCCATTATCAACACAATGTCATTACATAAAGTTTAAATAACTGCATTTTTAGATTTGTGATCTTTGCCAGATTGATTTACTATTTGATTGAATTTTAAACTTTCTACTGGCATGACAGACGATCTCCAACTCTCCCTCAAGGAATATCTTGCGACAGTTCAGGAAGTGGTCAAACTCACTTTCGATACGCCGGTATGGGTCAAAGCTGAGATTCGCAACCTTAGTACCAAAGCAGGTCATTATTATCTGGAACTGGCAGAAAAAGAGGCTGATAGCGATCAGGTCATTGCCAGTTGCCGAGCCACCATCTGGAAATTTAGCGCCCAGAAAATTGTCACTCAATTTGAACGTGAAAGCGGGATTGAATTAAGTCGTGATCTCAAAGTTCTGATTAAAGTCAAAGCCAATTTTGATCCACAATATGGTTTTTCTTTAAATATCGTCGAGATTGACTCGGGTTATACCTTGGGTGATATTGCCCGGCGTTATCAGCAGATTATTGACAGGCTAAGCGCTGAAGGGCTGATTCAGCGTAATAGAAACCTGCCCAGCCCTTTTGAGTTGAACCGAATTTTAGTGATTGCTCCCGAAAACGCAGCAGGTCTCGGAGATTTCAGAAAAGATGCCGATGCACTACATCGTGCGCAAGTTTGCGAGTTTATCTATCACACTGCGACTTTTCAGGGAAATTCTGCCCCGCAAAGCATTATGCAGAGTCTGGCACAAGCTCTGAAACAATGGGCGAAAACCTATGACACTGCGCCAGATTTAATCGTCATTATTCGGGGTGGCGGAGCAGTCAATGATCTGGCTTATTTAAATGATTATGATCTGGCTGCCCTGCTCTGTAAACGCTCGGTTCCGATTTGGGTGGGCATCGGACATGAAAAAGACCACACCATTCTGGATGAGATTGCGCATCGCTCCTTTGATACTCCGAGTAAAGTCATCGCCGGAATTCGCAATCATATAGTCGAACTCACACAAGATGTCTTGAATTATTTACAGCGGATTCAGCGTTTATCTCAACAGCAAATTCAGGCCTACCAAAATCAGAATGATCAATTCTTAAAACTCATTCAAAGTCTGGCCAACAGCCAAATTATGGATGCCCTGCAACGTCTGCAACAGATCAAGGCCAATACCTCCAGTCTGGCTCAGCAACATACCCAACTAATCAATCAGCAGCTAGATGCCCTGATGCGGGAAACGCTATTGCAAAACCCACGACATGTTTTATCGAAAGGTTATGCCATCGTACGTCAGCAAGAACATGTGGTGGGTTCTATCAACCAGATTCAGCCCAGCGATCCGGTTCAGGTAGAACTGCAGGATGGCATTTTTTCAGCACAACTTATACAGGTACTTCCCCATGACTCATGATACTTTAAGCTTCCAGCAAGGCTATGACATCTTGAAAAAGAATGCGGAATTGCTCGAATCTCAGCAAGAACCGGACATTGATAATCTGATGAAAATCGTGGAAGAATCCATGAGCGCCTATAAAGCCTGCAAGGCACGTGTTGAAGCGGTGCAAAGTGCGCTAAATGACACATTTAAAGATTAGTGATTGAATGACTCTAGTTGAGTAGCTCAGGCTATTTAAGCATCTTTATATCATAAAAAACCCTCAAAAATGAGGGCTTTTTTCAATTTAATTTACGCTATGAATATCCAGTTCCTCATTACTTGCCAATACGACAGAGGCTAAAATTGGCACCCCCAGAATAAAGGGTACAGCGAAGATCCATAAAACCACAGTCACTTCTGGATCAAAGAAAAATTGAATCGAAAGCGCAGTCAAAATAAGTACAGCGAATAGAATCATTGCAAAACGGATTATAAATTTAGTTGCCATGCGAACATACTCTGATGAGTGAAATTGTACTTTCAATATACACCTAATTTTATTAAGGCTTTATTGATTTTCAATTTATTATGATCTGATTTGATTGATTTTTTATATTTTAGCGCTGATTTATTGCTTCATTCATTTTTCTTAAGGATGTAACAGAAACATAATTTCAGCCATATTTCACAACTTTTTTGCAGCCCATTGCGCTTAAATTCTGATATTCATTGCTTCTACAGGTGTATACCCAAAGCACTGTACTTCATGACAAAGAAAATCACGAACATAAAAAGCCCAATATTGAATTGGACTTTTTTCTTTACTCTTCAACTTCTATGGGATTACCATCTTCAGGGCGAATATGCCGCGTGCCATCATCTGCAGGATCAACACTTGAACCATCTTTGGTAATCGTGTTGTACAGCTCATCCTCTTTCTTATCATCGATAAACTCTTCATCTTCGAAATCTTGAGGCTCATTGTCATCATCGAAGTTTAACGGCTTTTCTTCATCTATCATGGCGATCCATCACTTCTATAACCCAAAAAATATCATGCTCAAACATTTGATCGTTTCATTCAAGGGTCAAGCATGATCATTTGTGTAACCGGGTCTATATTGCGGTTTTCAAGCCAGATACATATCAATAGATACTAGCGTTCTTTGATAAGTCATTTTTTAATCATTATAAATAAAATACCCTCATCCTCTTGCGAAGCAGTGCTTCTCATCCCAGAAGGATGAGGGTATTTTCAGCATCTATTTAAATATGAATAAATTGAACATTTTTTGATCAATTAAAGATATCTAATGAAATCTAGCAATCATTTAAAAATATTTATCTGTCCTTATGATTAGAAACGCCAATTATAGAACAAGTCAATTGCACGTTCTAAGGACTGACTCGCTTCCAAGTAAAGACGCTGATTCACCTGATAACGTAAAGTCAGTTTGTTCACCGGGGTAAAAACTCCGACGCCATAACGAAGATATAAATCAGGGGTAATATAGCCGGTCACCGACACCTGGGTATCATCCCCTGTTCCTTGTGCATCTAGTGCCAAACCACTCAAGCCAAACGTCCGTCCAATCTGGTTGGTCAGCGCGCGGGTTCCACCCAGGCCCAGACTGATACCTGCTGCGGCAATGGTATTATTCACATCAGATCTGAATCCTTCAGCCTGACTTAAACCGGATGCACCTTCGTTGATACGACCAGTAATCAAGGCATTTAAAGCTTCCTGCTCTGACAAGCCAGCATCATTATAAATCTGAATATTTGGGCTTGAAGCAGTGCCCGTCACCCGTACCCCGACCGTACTTCCCTGAACCGACTTATTGGCATCAACATCCAGCGTCGGATTGGTCAACTCACCATTAAAACGGGCAATGGCACGGTTCAGATCCAGACTCTGACCATAAGCTTCGATTTTCACCCGCTGTGATACCCCGATCGCACCATTGGCACGCATCGCAGTTTCCAGACCCCGCTGTGACAGATTGACCCGGCCCAATAGCGGAATACGGCTATCAAAGCCCTGAAATATCACTTGATTACCCAGAGAAACCGCCACATCAGCCCGAATATCCCAAGGACGGGCCGATTTGAGAATAGCCAGCTGGTCATCACCTTCACGCACCACACGTACATCTGAAGAAAGTCCGACCACAGGTTCTGAGGCTTCAGGCATAGAAATTAGTGCACGTGGCACATCAACCGTACCACTTAGACTCAGCTTTTTATTGAATGGATACATGTCCAAGGTTAAATCGGGCGTAACCACGGCAGTAATTAAAGGTGCCTGACGAATCAGCAGATTTTCACCTTGCAGTTTTAACTGTACTCGCGGATCACCTTTCCAGTCGACTGAACCGGTCAATTTACCCACGCCACGACCACTGTTAAATGCACCATTAATACTGGCAGAATTCTGACGTATCGATGAATACAACTGCACATTGGTCAGATTCACCGGCAAGGAGATCATGCTGATCGAAGCATCTTTGACTCGAACCTCACCTTCCAGCAAAGGATCAGTTAAGGTTCCACTCACTTTTCCGGCATAGGACAAGGTGCCATCCAGATTACGGATGTCCTGAATAAAGGGTTTAAAGACTTTAAGCTGTACCTGATTAAAGGCAATTTCGCCACGCATCGGTTTACTGTCCCGATATGGATCAATAATGACATTGGCATACCCTGTCCCGATATCCGGAGTTTTTACATCCAGTCGAACTTGTAAGCCTTCTGCGACACTTTTTGCCACCAGACCCACTTCATCATATTTTAGGGTAGAACCTAAATAATCCGGGTCTTCCGAAGATAAGCCGACCACACCACTTCGGGTGACCAGACGCGCATCGATTTTTGGTTTAGCACCTTGCGCCCAGGCTGCCTTGGCATAACCGTTCACTTTACCGGTCAATGCCAGCCCTTCAGGCAGGAATGCACTGAAATCATCCAGATCCAGGTTTTGGGTCACAAAGGATACGCTGCCACGGGTTTTATTGACCCGAATCGGTTGATCAAAACACAACTGGCTTTGCTGACTCATCCAGCAATGTGCACCGACAAACAGATCAGACTGGGCCGCATTATAAATCACTGCCGCATTTTGACGCTGTACTAAATGAGCACGCAAAGAGTCAAAATCACCTTTTTGAATCTGACCCAGCCAGTTATTTTGTGCATTAAAGCCACCGGCCAGCTGCACAAAGAATTTTGACAGTTTATTTTCTGCCTGAACTTTAAGGATATGCGCCGCACGAGTACCGGCAAGTGATATTTCCCCGCGTACAATTTCCCGTGAACCGCTACGCAAGCGATCCATTGTGGCAGTTAATAAGGTTGCTGTGGTCTGCGAGGTCGGCAACTGCCCGCGGACACGAATTTTTTGCACACTCATCAGGTTTTTAAAGGCAAAATTATCAATCGAAAGATTTGCCGAAGCCTGCAAACGTGGCTGCGCCTGCATATTGATATAGCCCTGCGCACGACCTCTTAAGCCCGGATATAACTCATACAATGCTGGTGCGTTGACTTTGAGTTGCAGATTCTGCGCATTGCCGGTGGCCTGAATCTGGTTGCTGGCATAAGACAGGAACAGGTTATTGGCTTCAAACTGCTCTGGAACAAAACCACGCTGATTTGAATTAATAATGACTGATAAATTACCTGTGCCTCGTACCGGCTTGTTATTTAACATACCGGCCAGATTCAAACGCTGGATCTGAATGCGTTTTAAGGCATCTGACCAAACCCCTTGGGTTTTTACATTGCCCGACAACTCGCCTTTCAGGTTGGCATTAAAATATTGCGGCTTAAAGTGGATTAATGAAGCGTTAATATCCCAGTCAATACCATTTGCCAGATTCACCAGACCATTGGCATTAATCTTGCCAGCGATACCATCATGACGCAATTCATTGACTCTCAATACTTCTGGTGTACCTGAAACACGCAGTTTCAGGATTCCCTGACTGGCTTGCAACTGACTGGCATTTAAAGCCCCATCATAATTGACTGCATAGCCTCTAAAACCACCGCCGGCTTTTTCATTATGGAATAATAAAGCAATGGTACTGTTACCGGTCAGACGTACTGTTTCGTTCTGTTCTGCCAGGCGCCCAGTCAGGTCTACATTAGACAGTTTAATAATCTGCTGATTGGGTTGTGCATAGCCATTGGCCTTGATCTGGCCATTTAAACGGTCTATCGGTGAAGCCGCAGCCAGACTTCGGGTATTTAAGTCTTTGGCGTTTAATAATGCAGTCCATTTCAACTGGCGTTTTTCTTGTGGCAGTTCAATTCGCGCATGACCGCTTAAGCTACCTGCCTGTGCATTGGCGCTATAATTGAAGCTCGGCACATTTAGAATATTATTTTTCAGATCCAGTTTGGCCTGATACATGCCTGCTGGCAGAAGACCTTGTTCGTGCTGTTCGACTTTGGTTGCCACATGAATATTCTGCTGGCCTTCGACCAGTGCCAGTTTCACATCGCCAGACTGACTGCTGAGCCAGCCGACATAGGGTACGGCGCGGTCGATATTTTGCCAGGCAACATCCAGAAGAATCGGTTGTGCTTTATTGTCTTTAACCGGATTCTGATCCAGTTTGATATTCCAAGTTTCATAACGGTCAAAATCTACCAGCGCCGTCAGATGCAGGCCATTTTCCAGATTGCCTTTTGAGGCAATATTGCCATCCAGGCTTGGTGGTAAAAAGTCTTGTACGACTTGCGGGATACGTTCATGCTTAGGATCAATTCCGTTTAATCGTCCGTTCAGATCCCAGCTTACCTGTTCGTTCCAGCCCACTGTCCCGGCAAGGCTAACCGCACCTTTCATCAGCTGGCCATTCAGATCGGTAATGTTGAGCTGATTGACCAGATCGGTATACATCACCGCGTTATACTGGCCTTGTGGAATATTTTCACCGCTCAGGTCGGTACGGACGTTCAAGTCCAGACGATCGATATCTCCATTGAACTCGGCAATCCCGTCTTTCGTAAACAGTTTCTGCTCAGTCAGAATCGGCCAGTTATAATCCTTAAATTTTAACTCGCCACGCATCGGCACCTGGGGCCGCATTGGATGTACGATGGCCCAACCGGTTAATAAATCGGGTGTATTGGTCGCTACGCCTGCCTGAATCGTATCCAGCGTGCCACGCGCCCGAACCTGAATATCATGAATATTCAAGCTGTCTCTTAAAGAAGGCAGATTGACGATTGCGCGGGCATCCAGTGGATATTTGCCTTCAAACTGCATTTTACCCGTCGCTTCACGCACCGAGAGATAACCCATATCCATGCGGGAATCTTCAAAGTTTAATTCGGTACCAGACCAGAGCGCATCATTTAATTCGATATTATAAAAATCAACTGCCGTGGTTTGGGTTTTAATCATCAGATGATCAAGGAGCAGATGATCGACGCGCAGCACAAAAGGCAAACGGATGGCATTGAACTTGAAAGGTTCGCTGCTAGACGGAGTTTTATTAATAATTTGCAGGTTACGGACATCTGCTTCATTCAGATGAATTTCTTTTTTGATGATCGCCCGCCAGCCCAGTTTTACATCAGCACGATCAATTTTGACATCGACCGGTTTCAGGCTGACCAGCACATTTTTAAGAATAATTCCACGCCATAAATTTCCGCCTTCATATTCATAATGAATAATTTGCTGGCGTTGTAATACCTGATCTAGCAGGAACTTACTGCCCTGATTGGTCGAAAACAGCAGCGCCAGCACAGAGAGCAGGAAAATGAGTGAGAAAAGTACCGACAACAGGATACTTCTCAATATACGGCGCTTTTTCGGCACAACGCTATCTTGTGGTTGTTGTTCTGGCTGTGGTTGGTTCTCGACCATGATGTACCCAAATAACTATTTTTAAAAAATGATGTTTTATAGCTGCGAACCAATAAAGAAATGCAGACGAATTGGGTGATTGTCATCAGACAATCCAGTCGCCACATCGATACGAATCGGTCCAATCGGTGAGGCCCAACGTATCCCCACACCCGCACCATATTCGGTCGGATTACTGAACTCTTTATTATAAGCATTTCCGGCATCTGCAAAAACCGCAGCACGCCAGCCTTCCCTAAACTGATAGTTATACTCTAAGGAAGCAACCCCTAAGGCCTGACCACCGACTTTAAAGCCTTCAATTTCCGGAGAAAGACTCTTGTAATCAAAACCACGAATGCTCTGGTCACCACCGGTGAAATATCTCAGGTTATACGGCACTTTGGCAAAATCTTCAGTGAAGATATAACCGGCATCGGCACGTCCAACAAACTGATGATCTGCATTTTCACCCAATGAATAGATAAAACGCCAGCCTGCATTTACAATCGCCATATCTGCATCAGACAATAACGCCTCACTACCCAGCTCGACTTTGTAGGTCTGCTTGAAACCCTTGGTCGGATTGACCCGACGATCGGTATCGGTACGTGAAACTTCATAACCGACCAGTAACGACTGCTGTTCATCTTCGGTATTAAAGCGAAACGCTTCCGGAATCTGGTTAAAATCAACAGAACCATTCTGCTTCAAGCGATCCAGACGGTAACGCGCTCCAAAAGTACGCTGCCAGTTACCCAGCGGGTTTTTAATAATCCGGTCTACACCCAGCACTGCCGATTCAATTTGCAGACCTTCACCTTGAGCCACGCCATCACGTTCTTCGCGCTCATAACCACCGACAATACTGACATAATCATTCAGCGGATGGTGATAAGGAATGTTATAACGACCATCGATGGACTGCCGGATACCGGACAACTCGAGGTTGGCATCAAAAGAATGTCCGCGCTTATTTACAATGGCGCGGCGGTACTGACCACGTAGACGGATATTGGTATCTGTTCCATAACCCAGACCCAGTTCAGCACTGTTTAAACGGTCTGCATTTAAAGTCACAATCACTGGAACTTTCTTCTCTTCCCGCGCTTGTGCCTTTAAATGCTCCTGCTCATTTTCTTTGGTCTGCTGCTCGACCCGCAAGCTTCTTAAATTTGGATTTTCCTGATCGCGGCTACCGGCAAACTGGTCTTCATCGACGACATTTTGAGTGACTTCTTTAGCAGATGCCACTGAGCGATCAGGCTGTATCGCAGTCGCCTGATCTTCAGAAAGTTTCTGTTCTTCTATCAGGCTTTGAATATCCGGTGCCAGCTCCAGCTCCCTGTCAACCGGATCAGGGCGAATTGCGTCCACCAGGGTATAGTTAAAATAGCGCGAGTTGGTCAGGTTATTGGCCAGGCTATTCACTCGCCAGAAGGTATAGTCTGCACCATCTTTCCAGGTGACCAGACTTTCGAGTACATCACGATCCAGCGGAAATTCCTTTTCAGGATCACTCATTCTAAACTCGACATTGCCCAGCTTGTAACGCTCGCCTGTCTCGAAACGTAGATTTACATCGGCCGTATTTTGTGGCTGTGAAATCTTGACATCATGCAAGCGCCAGTATGAATCAAAATAACCGTTGTTATTGGCGGCAGTATTAATCCGTTGTTTGGTCTGTTCATAATTGCCGTGATTGAAAATATCGCCCTCTTCCTGCTCAGGCAAAAGACTGATGACCTGGAATTGCGGCTGTTCCGCACCCGCTCCGCTAAATTCCAGATTTTGTGTAGTGATCAGCACAGGTTCATTCGGGGTGACAAAAACCCGAACGCGACTATCAGAGATTTTTTCAAACCTGAACTGGGCATTGTAATAACCGACTGCCTGTGCCGCCTGTCGGGACAAGGTTCGCAGTTGTGGCAAAGCGGAATTAAAGTCGCCAAAAGACTCCTGGGTAAAACTGGACAGTTTGGCTTTGACATTATTTCTTAAATTCAGATAGCCTTCAGGCTCAGCTCTACGATTCAGCATACCATTGCTTTGCGCAATACCTTCGCCGTTCATAATCACCACATCCGCACTAATTCGCGGAACTCTCGCGGTCATGATCTGACGTGGCGGACGGATTTTATAAAATAGTCGTTTAAAAATATTGGGACGTTTCTCATCTTCAGCAACAAGTGGCCCCGTTACTTCTGGCAAAGTCATGCCGGCTTCATTATTTTGTACAATAATCTGGCTGTCTGCCTGAATCGATTGCATCAACTGGTCGACATTTACAGGTGCCTGATTGATTTCAAGTAACTCTTGCTGACTGATATCTGCTACGACTGTTTCAGCGGTCTGGGTATTGCGATAATTTTGTGCTTCCTGCTTGGCTTGCTCGGCCTCACGATAAATTTCATTCGCCATGTTCTGGTCAATGGACTGGATCGGCAGCTCTTCCAGATCATCGAACTGGATCGGTGTAAATACGTCCAGACCGGAGCCTGCATTTTGCTGTTGCTCCAGCATCAACATGCTGTCGACAGATGCTTCCGGCTGTATCGCTTCTTCAATTTTTTCGGTGGCTTCATTTTCAGATGTGACCAGTCCCTGTCGCATCGCTTCTTTGGACAGTTCATCTACCATTTCTGCCTGAGAAATGGCCACAGGTGTTTCAGGCTGTTCGATTTGTGCCATGCTCTGATGGGATAACATCATAAAAAAAATGCTCATACACAACTGTGCCCCACTCTGAAGTGGTATAAGCGACCCCATACTGCGATGAAGCATCGTTTTTTTAAATTTTTTCTTTGCAGGCATGGCAAACTCGAAACGAATACATTCTTTAATTGATTATTTGACCGAAAAATATAAGCTAAAGAGCTTAATTGATTGGTTTTTACCTTTACATGGCTGAAAGTATCTTACATGATTTTTCTCAATGTTTACGCATAACTGACATTTCTTAAT
Source organism: Acinetobacter sp. YH12255 (assembly GCF_013417355.1). NCBI lineage: Bacteria > Pseudomonadati > Pseudomonadota > Gammaproteobacteria > Moraxellales > Moraxellaceae > Acinetobacter > Acinetobacter sp. YH12255. The sequence goes on along the minus strand of NZ_VPEC01000008.1, from coordinate 59,327 downwards.
AAAACTTAATGTAGCACGCTCTATATGAACAAAAATGAACATTTGTTAGCTTCTCGGCGCTTTTTACCGATGTTTCTGACGCAGTTTTTTGGTGCATTAAACGATAATGTATTTAAACAAGCGTTACTCCTAGTCATCACCTACGGCTGGATTCAGCAACAATCGGCCAGCATCAGCACCTTGAATAATCTGGCTGCTTTGCTGTTTATCCTGCCTTATTTTATTTTTTCAGCCACCGCCGGACAAATTGCCGATAAATACGAACGTTCACAGCTGATTCGCTATTTAAAGATTCTGGAAATTGTGATTATGTTGTTGGGAACGGTGGGTTTCCTGCTTGGCAACCTCTGGATTCTGTTATTTGCCTTGTTCCTGATGGGAACCCAGTCCACCTTCTTTGGCCCAATCAAATATGCCATTTTACCGGAAGTGCTAAAACCCAATGAGCTGATGTCTGGCAATGCCCTGTTTCAGTCCGGAACATCGCTGGCAATTTTATTCGGTATGATTCTGGGTGGTGCGGTCATTGCTGCATCTTCTGGTAATCTGATCTGGATCAGTTTAACAGTCGTTGTGATCGCCCTGATTGGTTATGGATCGAGTCGTTATATTCTCAAACAGAATATCCCTGCGCCAGAACTGCAAATTGACTGGAATTTTTTCCGTACCAGCTTGCAAACATTAAAATATGCCCAGGGTTTGCCATTAGTCTTTACCATTTTATTGGGCAACTCATGGTACTGGTTTTACGGCGCAACCTATCTGACTCAAATCCCTCAACTGACCTTGCAAAATCTGCATGCCTCTGAAAATGTTGCCAGCCTGCTCTTAACTTTCTTTTCTGTCGGAATCGGGCTAGGTTCATATTTATGCCGTAAAATTGGCGGCAGCAAGGTCAATATCAAGATGGTGCCTTTTGGCGCAATCGGTCTGGTGATCTTTGCCCTATATCTGGCCGCGAGTCTGGCCTTTGTTCCAGCACGTACCGGTGAATTAATCGGTCTGGCTGATGTGTTTCAGCAAGGCTGGAGTTATTACCATGTGATGCTGGCAGTGACCTTACTCGGGATTAGTGGCGGTTTTTATATTGTACCGCTTTATGCCATGATGCAGGCGCATTCTCCCCGCTCACATCGTGCGCGTGTGGTTGCAGCAAATAACATTCTGAATGCCGTTTTCATGGTATCTTCTGCTATATTTTCGATTATTATTTTAAGTATTTTAGAGCTTGATCTTAAAATACTTTTTTGTATTACCGCAGTGTTGAGCGGCCTGTTTACCCTATGGCTGCTTTTCCGACTCAAACCCATGATCAAAACCGCGAAAACACCCTTGGAGGATTAATTCATGCGTCAATATACAGGTGTCGACAAGCTGATTCATTCTTTTGATCAGGCATTACGCAGTCTCGTCCCGGGCACGACATCGGCACAACGTGAAAATCCAGCCCAACCGGTAGAAACACAATTGACGGTGAGCGATGCCCGTCATGTGGCAGGTTTGATGCGGGTCAATCATAGTGGTGAAGTGTGTGCACAGGCGCTCTATCATGGTCAGGCCATGACGGCGAAACTTCCGAATGTGCGTCGTGAGATGGAACAGGCGGCAGTTGAAGAACAGGATCATCTGGCCTGGTGTGAAGACCGCTTGAAAGAACTGGATAGCCATACCAGTCTGCTCAATCCGGTCTGGTACGGCCTGTCCTTTGGTATGGGCGCGCTGGCCGGAATTGCCGGTGATAAATACAGTCTGGGTTTTGTCGCAGAAACTGAACGTCAGGTGAGCATGCATTTGCAGCATCATATCAGTCAGTTGCCGCCGCAAGATGAGCGTTCTCGGCGCATTCTGGAACAGATGAATGAAGATGAGCTGCATCATCGGGATACAGCGTTGAAGGCAGGCGGTGTAGATCTGCCTGCTCCGGTCAAAATCACCATGACAGCTATTTCCAAACTCATGACCAAGACCAGTTATTTTATTTAAAAAGATCGATCCGATCTCAGCCCACGCATTGTGGGCTTTTTATTACGCTTCAAATCTTGAGCGAGATAATAAACTCAAGGCATCTGGCGATCTTATTACTTATAAGCTCTATAAAATGATAGAGATTCTCCACAGCATCCTTTTAATCTTTTTTGCTCATTTCAGAAAGTAGGTCTAACTGGATTTCCTGGATTTGCGCCAACCGTTCCCATTGATGCAGCAGCAGATGATCTAATTTTTCATGTAAATGCTGAATTTCCAGTTCAGCTTTTAAGTTGATCTGATAATCATTTTGCGAACGTAAGCGGTCTTTTGCTTCCTGTCTGTTCTGGCTCATCATAATAATAGGTGCCTGAATCGCCGCAAGACAGGAAAGGATTAAATTCAATAGAATAAATGGATAAGGGTCTGCAGGCTGAGTCACCATCACCACAGTATTTATCGTAATCCATAGACCTAGAAAAATTGCAAAACAGATCAGAAAGACCCAGCTTCCACCAAAAGTTGCAACTTTATCGGCCAGCCTTTCACCCAAGGTCCACTTTTGCTCTAATTCCGTTTCCACATTTTTGGTGATCAGTTCATGCTGATGCATGCTATGAATCACTTCGACCTCAAGATCTGTGACCTCACCCTTTTCCAAACTTAATAATGAATGTACATACTGCATGCGATAGCGGGTTAGATCTGTCTGACAAATATAATCTTGCGGCGTCCAGACTGGAATATCCTTGCCAATCTCTTCAGTAATGACTTTTCTGACCGTTCCCATCGGAGTAAGATCTTTCAGAAGAAAGTGCTTGCCGCACACCAAACATTTATGGCTCTCATTTTTTTCTTTCATGATAATTCTCTTTTTAAACCAGCTCACTCAGCTATAATTTTTATATAATTGTTTTTATTAAATAAATTTGATCCCTTGGATATCAATTATATATCAAGTCCGTCTGGTCTTTTGAATAAATGAATTTCACCTCGGTTTTATTTTGGATTGATAAAATACTTAACCAAGCGCACTATGATCTGATCATTCAAGGTAATTTTCAGATCGATTCAATCCTACTATCTATACATGACTTAAATTTACTATAATCATAATGATAATAAAAAAGGGCTTCATTGTGCGCCATTCATACCATCTTGAAAAACATTATATCGAACGTGCGGGCTGGCTTCGTGCAGCTGTACTGGGGGCAAATGACGGGATTATTTCGGTCACCAGTCTGGTGGTGGGTATCGCAGCCAGTGGAGCATCCACTGAAATTTTATTGGTAACCTGTGTTGCCGGATTGATTTCTGGCGCCGCATCAATGGCAGCTGGTGAATATATTTCAGTAAAATCCCAGCAAGATATTGAAACCAATGATCTACTCATGGAAGAGCGCGAACTGCAACGCCATCCCACCCATGAATTAAATGAGCTCAAAACGATTTATATACAACGAGGTCTGGAACCCGCTTTGGCACAACAGGTCGCTGAACAGTTGACCGACCATAATGCCTTGGATGCCCATGCCCGGGATGAAATTGGTATTTCAGCACATACCTCGGCTCAGCCCTTTCTCGCTGCATTTTCTTCGGCTATGGCATTTACGGTAGGTTCATTATTTCCTTTAATTTCAATCATGATTCTACCGGAACACTATCTGGATAAAGGCGTCATGCTGATTGGCGTTTTAAGTTTGGGGATGATGGGTGCACTGGCGAGCTATGCCGGTGGAGTGAGCGTCTGGAGAGGTGCAGTTCGGGTGATGCTGTGGGGAATTATCGCCATGTTATTCAGTGCGTGGATCGGATCATTATTTAATGTGTCTGTTGCCTAAATATGGGTTTATTTTTTAGTTAAATACAGAATAGGATTGAGCGGTTCTTCTATTAACATCACTGAAAAATGTTTTTTCGAAAAACTAACGGCTCTAACAAAACTTGAGTTTATTTTAATTTACGTTCAGTTTTAATTTAGACGCTTAAACCTTAAGATCTATGTCTGAGAGGTATTGTTATGGAAACTACGATCATTCTTGCCATCTTGGCGATCATTATCGTATTGCTGATCATTTTTTATAACAAGAAAAAGTGAAATAGCGATGATTCATTTCTTGCTACTTTGAGGTTTTTTATCGAGCTTAAAATAAATTCCAGAGCTTTAAATCAATCAAATATTAATTCCCTGTCGGAAAACCATGAAATCCCCATTGGATCACATAAAGGATCCCAAGGATTAAAATCACCGAAACCACAATTTCCAATATTTTCATTTTTAAATGATTCCTAAACTCCACCTGAGCCATCTTATCTGAATTTTTCTTTTCATATAAAAACAAAAAACTGCATCATAAAAAAGCCTGATATTGCTTGATCAGGCTGGTTAATTATTCTTACTGGATAAATTGTATTAGCAGAAAATCATGTGATTCGATTTAAATCAACTGTTCAACTCTTGGGAAACAATGTAACTCATGCTCGAATACAGGGTCTTGCCAGATATCAAACATGGGAACTTTTACATCCAAAGCCAGGGGCAATTTTTTTTCATTAAACTGCATATCTCGAAGATCTGATCCCCAGGCAATCAGATCTACATCCAGGGTAATTTGATGCGATGGACGTGTCCGCCCTGATGCCTGTTCCAGCTGTTTGAGCAGCTCAATAATTTCTGCACTCGACACCGAACTTTTTAATAGACATGCCGCATTCCAGTAGTCAGCTCCAATGCCATCCCGGCAAGGAATCCTATAAATGGGAGAGAACTGGACTTCTCCCCATTCAGAAATACCTTGCTGTGCAGCTTGAAAATGTTGCTGAGGATGACAATTACTCGCTAATGCTAGAGCGAAAATCGTTTCGGTGGCGTTCAAGACGTATCCCTACAGAATTGGCTTGCGCGATAATGGCAGGCTTACGGATCGTAATATTAATCGATTCAATTGCTGTAAAGGTAGTAAAAAGTGCATTCAGCACTAACTTTGCTGCATGTTCAATCAATTCAGGCTGAGCTTCTTGAATGACCTTGGCTGAAATCTCACAAATTTCTGCATAATTCAGCGTATCTGCAAGTGCATCTGAATTTGATGCCTGTTCTAAATCGGTTTGAATGGTCAAATCCAGCATTAAAGGCTGAATAATTTGACGCTCCCAGTTAAAGCAGCCCACGACTGTTTCAACCTTTAAACCTTCAATAATAATGGCGTCCATTGGATTGCTCGAGAATATGATATTTACAACTAATCCCCCTAAATCCCTCTTTTATAAAGAGGAACTTTTATCACTTATACTTTATCAAGCAGTGAAACACTCCTCCCTGAGCTATTTTAAAGCGCTGCTTTAAAATTTGCGCAAGGAAGGGAGGTCGGGAGGGATTAAATTAATGCTTTAACAGCAGATTCGGATCCATGCTCTGCACCATTTGCAAACGCTGATCGGCATAGATATCGGTATACGGCGCCAGAATTCGCATGAAACGGTCGAAATACAACATTTGCTTGAACAGCAAGGCAAAGTCACGCGGGAACCGAATCCCATGACGTTCACCCACAGCCACCATATCCATCATGATATCGTTCAGGTCAGCAGGATTTGAAGTGAGCAGTTCCTGTGGATCTGCCATCAATACACCACTAAATAAACGTTCCAGATCAGCAGCCAAGACTTTGGTATCAATCTGCACAGCGGTCATGCCCATTTTCAGCATGTTTTGCGCCATCAGCTCATAATTGGTATGTTGCAATGAATCCATAAATGCCATACATGCCGTCCATACCTCAGGCTTGAGCTGACCGACAATACCGAAATCAATAAAACCGACACGGCCATCTTCGAGCAGCATCAGGTTGCCTGCATGCAAATCGGCATGAAAACTGTTACACATCATCAGGCTGCCAAACCAGGTGTTCATTGCGGTAATGAGTACTTGAGATGGATCTTTGGATACTTTTTTGACCACTTCAAAATCGGTCAATGGCACACCATACAAGCGTTGCATGGTCAGCACACGACGGGTCGAATACTGATGATAAACCTTAGGTGCAGTCGCTGCCTTATTATTGGTGATATTCAGATAATTGACAAAATCATCCAGATTCTGTGCTTCTTCGATAAAATCAACTTCACGTACCATCCGGGTTTTGATTTCATCAACAATATCGGCCAGCGAAGCGAATTTGACTTTGGGCACGGCTTTTTCCAGCACTTTGGTCGCCCAGTGCAGTACATTTAAATCGGTGTATAAAATGGTTTCCACACCCGGTTTTTGTACCTTAATCACGACATCTTTGCCAGACACCAGCTTGGCCGCATGCACCTGTGCAATAGACGCAGAGGCCAATGGCGTTTCATCAATCGAGGCAAAGATCTCATCCAGATTACGCCCTTCAAATTCAGAGGCCAACACTTGCTGGATATAACTGAACGGCAAGCGTGGAGTCTGATCCAGACAGCCCTGAAATTCTTCTACATATTCACGCGGAAATAGAGACGGCGTACTGGCAATAAACTGCCCCAGCTTGATATAAGTTGAACCCAGAGATTCAAAAGTCTCCCGCATGAGTTTGGCATTGCTTGGCTTTTCAGTAGCATATTTAAAGCCCGCCTTTGCCGCAACGACCGCTGTTTCTCCCATGCGGGCAACTGAACGTATTCCATCTAACCAGATATTGTTTTTCATAATGTCTTAGGAAAAATTAATTACATGCAGTGTAGCAAAAAAATATTAATTTGCAGGCTTATCTTGCCTGACAGATCGGACAATCTGTATCTTTTTCGAAAGCGAGAATCCGCTGCTTAAAACTCAATCCATCCCATAACAGCAGTTTTTGTCTGAGTGGCATCAATCCCAAACCCAGATATAACAAGGCATGATGGGCTTGCAAGCTGGCCATCACGTTAGGCGTGGTCGCCAGTACTCCGGAATCTGCACAGCGCAGACTTTCATCGGCCTGATTCTCGGGTGGGAACAGGCAGGCATAGCAGGCCGAATCCCCTTCGAGCATAAAAAGTTGCCCTTGCAGGCCAATCGCCGAGGCACTCAACAAAGGTACATTCAGTTCTACACAGCGCTGATTAACCAGATAACGTGTCGCAAACTGGTCGCAACCATCCAGCACCAAGTCCTGATGCCGAATCACACTGACTGCATTTTCAGCCGTTAAGGCCTGATTAATATATTCAACCTGTACGTTTGGATTAATTTGGCCCAGTCGTTTCGCCAGAATTTCTGCTTTGTAAAGTCCAAGATCCTGCGGTGTAAATGCAAGTTGTCGCTGTAAATTGCTCATCTCGATCGTATCTGGATCGATTAGGGTAATTTTTCCTACACCGGCACGTGCCAAAAGTTCTGCCAGTGCACAGCCAATTCCACCACAACCAACAATGCAGACATTAGAAAATTTTAACCGTTCTTGAGCGTCAATATCCCAGTCATCTAAGAGAATCTGACGGCTATACAAATGTAATTCAGCATCGGTGAGTTCGAATTCTGGGGATATGGCATCCATATTAAATGTAGACAACGTCTTTCCTTGTTTCGAAAATTTTTAACAATGATCGCAAAATTGGCTTTACTGATGTTTCTAAAGGCTAAAAATCTTTGGAAGATCAATTTCACAGTCAATTCACAGCACATCAATAAATGGTTTGGCCATCGCTGAGCCAAATAGCATATCAGCTAAACGCTCGGTATCAAGCTGCAGCCACTAGAGCTTGGCATGATTTTTTTGAATCACCTCAATTAAACAGTTCCGGCAAATGGCTCTCCAGTTTATAAAAGGCGTCAGACCTGCTGTTATTAAAATCTTTGCTATTAAATTACCCTGTACATTAAGTTGCCTTGTTTAGCGATTCTGTAGTCTCTGCCTGCATTTGCGTATAAAAATGTATGAGTTCAGTGAGACCTCAGGCATCTGTCTCTAAATATACCCGAATCGCGGATAAGAAATTGACTTGAAAAATAAGAGGACTAGAGCCATCAGTTGAGTTACCACACCAAACTCACAACTCTCGTCCTGATGTTCAATAGTACCGAATTATTCTGCGTAATTGATGATTTTTTTCTTAAATTTGAATCAACTTATTGGGAGTTTCTCAAACAAAACCGTGGTTCCTTAAGAATCAGAACTGCTCAACTTACAATTTCAGAAATCTGCTTTATTGCCATTTGGTACAAATGCTCTCATTTCAATAATTTCAAAGCCTTTTTCAGCTGGTTAAAAGAAGATAAAAGCCATTTATTTAAGTACTTGCCTTGCTATCAAAGGATGATTCATCTGATCAATATGCATGAATTAGCTCTACACGCTTTACATGTGGCACTGATGAAAGGCCAAGGTACACAATATTTATGGATTGATTCAACAACTCTGCCAGTTTGTAAAAATCAACGTATTCAGCGTCATAAATCATTAATCCAAATTGCATCACGTGGTAGAAGCTCAATGGGCTGGTTTTATGGCTGTAAATTACATATTGCAATGAATCAATTTGGTGAAATTGCCTGTTCTGCTTTATCGAATGGACATGTTGCTGACATAAAAATGGTTGAGCAATTGGTTGCTGGTATAGAAGCAAAACTTTACGGGGATCGGGGCTACATCAGCCAAGAATTAAAAATTAGATTGAAAGATCAAGGTATTGATTTAATTACTTATCATCGGAAGAATATGCAGGCTATTCAACTCTGTGCATCAGATGAATATCACCTAAGACAACGCAATAAAATAGAAACATTATTCAGCTTATTGAAGGGGCAATACAATTTAGTGACGAGTAAAGCACGTAGTCTTCATGGATTTCTGAGTGGAATTTACGCCTCACTATGTGCATATCAATTAACCCATCGAAATAAGCCAACAATTCAAATTAAGGAATCATCGGCTTAAGCAGGATTCGGGTTAAATATGATTAATCTGAAAATACCAAGCAATCTTTTCAAGTTTTCATAAAATCGTATGGAGAACATACATGACCGAGCATAACAATACTCAACATGATAATCGTGAAAAATTATGGGAATTGATCAAGGATGTCCGTTACACCATGATCAGCCATTTAACTGACACCCATGAAATCCATTCCCAGCCAATGACCATGCTGAACTCCGAACAGATGAATGAACGTCAAAATTTATATTTCATCCTGCGTAATACCAATGATCTGGTCAAAGCAGCAGAAACAGGCCGTGGTCAAATTGGATTGTCTTTTGCAAAACCATCAGATGGTATTTATGTGTCGATTAGTGCACATGCTCAGATCAGTACTGACCGCATCTTGATTGAGCAATTATGGAATCCCTGGGCTGAAAACTGGTTTGAAGGCAAGGATGATCCGACTGTACGGGTATTGATTGCTGAAGCGGTCAGCGCTGAATACTGGAATGTGACCGACAATAAAGTCACCCAGCTCTTTAAAGCTTTAACTTTAAAAGGTGGCGTTACCGGTGAAGCGGGTGAGCCACATGCGGAACACCAAAAAGTAAATTTACAAACCAATATTTGGTAATGGATACATTTAGCCTCTTAAGACTAAGAGGCTAAATTTTTGATATATTTAATCTTAAACCTTGTCGTAATTTCAATGTAATTACATCAACAATGTATTTCGCTTAATTTAATTCGTACTTTTGAAAATAAAATCTTGTAAAAATCAGTCCTATCTCTAATTTAAAATTTAACTAGAAAATGCTGTATTTTGTCAAAAAACCACAGGCTGCCATGGCAGCCTTTTAGCACTCAATCAAAAAAACTAACTGACTCGCTTCATTTCTTGAAGTTTGGCAATTTCCTGCTGTTTGAGTAAATTTCGCTGAATTTTTCCACTCGATGTTTTAGGTAAACACTCGACAAATTCAATCTCTTTTGGGTAGGCATGCTTGGATAGGCGTGAACGCACATAGCTTTGCAGCTTCAGCATGAGTTCTTCAGTGGCTGGATAGACTGGTTTAAGTACCACAAAGGCTTTTACAATTTCTGTTCGTTCTGGATCTGGTTTACCAACGACTGCAGATTCAAGCACTTCTTCACATTCCAGCAAGGTACTTTCTACATCAAAAGGCCCCACCCGATAGCCTGAGGTTGTAATGACATCATCCGCACGTCCAATAAAATCAATACCGCCATATTCATTCAGTTTTACAGTGTCACCGGTTAAATAATACTGCCCGACAAAAGACTTTCGATTATGACCGGCATAGCCTTTAAACCACATCAAGGGTGAAGCCGAACAGTCAATTGCCAAGATTCCAATCCCGCCTTTTTCGACTTCCTGATGTTTTGGGTTCAATACCGCAAAGCGATGCCCCGGAATCGCAAATCCAGCTGAACCCACTTTTTTATGATGCTCCAAGCCATGATGATTGGCGATCACCATACCGAGTTCAGTCTGTCCATATTGATCATAAATATTCACATTTAAATCATGATTGAACCACTGGATCACTTCAGGCGTAAGCGGTTCACCTGCACTACTGACCACACGCAAATGCGAACTGATGCCTGCATCAAATTTTTCTTTAAAGCCAAAGAACATCCGGAATGCAGTTGGCGAGCCAGTCAGGTTACTGACTTTATATTTCTCAATGATATGTACAGCATTATCGACGCTAAATCCACGTTCATCCATAATGATGCTATGACCTAAACTGAGCGGGCCCGCAATGCCATAATATAGTCCATAGGCCCAACCTGGGTCGGCCAGATTCCAGAAGGAATCTTCTTCTCGCAGATCTACGGCGTGCAGCATATAGCCTTTAAAGGCCAACAACGCTTTTAAAGGTACAGGAACCGATTTTGCCAAGCCTGTGGTGCCTGAAGTAAACATCATCAGAAAAATATCATTAAATTGGCCACTCACTGGCTCAAACTCTTCTGACTGCTGCTTTAACTCGGTCCAAAAGTCAGCATCCGGATAATGATCTGCCACTGCCTGATGTACGGTCAGAATATTTGGAATATTCAGATCATGCAGTTTCAAGCGCTGCTCTTGATCGGTGACAATCAGTTGAGTAGCGGCTGTACTCATACGATGCTCAATTGCTTTACTTTCAAAGGCAGTGAACAAAGGCTGATAGATAGCACCGATCCGCCAGGTGGCCAAAATAGTAATTAAGAGTGCAGGTGTTCTTGGCAGTAGTCCAGCTATACAATCTCCTGCTTTTAAACCCAGAGAATGCATATAATTGGCCAGCTGTCCTGAAGCAGTTGCCAATTGTTCAAATGTCCACTGCTCTGTTTGACCATTTTTGCCTTCCCAGATCAGTGCGGTTCGGTTTTGGCCAAGGTAACGTCCACAACATTCAGTATAGGCATTGATGGACTCTGCATTTCCAGCCAGATGTTCCTGAACCATATTTTCAAAATTGAAATCAACATATGCTTGTTCTAGTGTCTTCATGACGACAACCTCTATCCTGTTGTATTTTTCAGGCGACCTTGCCTGAGTGTGTCCACTTATCGTTGTTGTTCCTGCTGATTCCATCAGCATAGTTTCTTCACATCTAATTCATGCCTGATGACTAAGACATGAATCATGCTGCTTTATTTATCTTCTGCGTACTGTCTGTCTTTAGCTAATCAGGGTTGCTTGATCCTGGCAATTTCCATATCCATCAACCGAAATGCCAGATTTGAATATCGACCAAAATCTATTTTTTAATCAAAATCAACGTTGACAGACTTCACGCGCAATCACCAAACGTTGAATATCCGATGCACCTTCATAAATTTGGCTCACGCGCACATCACGGTAAATACGCTCTACTGGAAAATCAGAGACATAACCGTAGCCACCATGAATCTGAATCGCATCGGAACAGACCCGTTCTGCAATGGTTGATGCAAACAGTTTTGCCATTGAGGCTTCTTTTAAGCAGGCTAAACCAGCATCTTTTAAAGTTGCCGCATGCAAGGTCAGCTGACGTGCCGCTTCAATTTGTGTCGCCATATCTGCCAGCCTGAAAGCCACTGCCTGATGCTGCACAATTTCTACACCAAAGGCTTTACGTTCATTGGCATATTCCACCGCTGCATCCAGCGCAGCCCGAGCCATCCCGACTGATTGTGCTGCAATACCAATACGACCAGATTCAAGATTGGACAAGGCAATTTTGTAGCCTTCACCTTCCTGACCCAGCAGGTTTTCCACCGGAATCCGGCAGTTATCCAGAACAATCGTCGCGGTATCGGAACAATGCTGACCCATTTTCTCCTCTAGGCGTGACACGATATAACCCGGTGCATCGGTCGGTACCAGAAAACATGAAATGCCTTTTTTCCCTGCCAATTTATCTGTCACAGCAAAGACTAATGCGATCTGTGCATGTTTGCCCGTGGTAATAAACTGCTTGGTGCCATTAAGTACCCATTCATCGCCATCACGTTCGGCCCTACATTCTAAAGAACTGGCATCTGAACCGGCCTGAGGTTCTGTCAAGCAGAAACAACCCAGCCATTCACCGGTGGCCAGTTTAGTTAAATACTGCTGTTTCTGTGCTTCGGTGCCATAACGCTGGGTAATCCCACAAGGCAAAGAATTCTGCACACTGATAATAGTCGAAATTGCCCCATCTCCTGCGGCAATTTCCTCAAGTGCCAAAACCAGAGAAACATAATCCAGACCTGCACCGCCCCATTCTTCAGCAACGGTCATACCCAGTGCGCCAAGCTCACCCAGTTCTTTGAGTTCTTGTGCAGGAAATTGTGCTGTTTTATCGCGTAAGGCCGCTGTTGGTTTCAGTTTCTGCTGCGAATAATTGCGCATCATGTCCTGAATCATTTTTTGTTCATCATTTAAAATCATTGAACTTCCCTTTCTATATCTATTTTATTTACTTCAAGCTTTTTACTATTGAGATCGTTGGAACGTCAGTTAAGGCGGCATGGATGTCGCCTGCGAAACTGAGATACAGGGATGTATCTTCAGTTTCGCAAAGGATTTTTGTTTCTTTTGATCCTTCAAAAGAAAATGCATGCTTAAACAAAGTCATTTAAATTCAATGAGAAACTGGCAGCTGTGCAAATCATCATGTCCTATATAAATCGAAGACTTATTTAGGCTGCATGCGAATCGCGCCATCCAGACGAATCACTTCACCATTTAAATAGCTATTTTCAAAAATATGCCCCACCAGCTGGGCAAATTCCTGAGGTTTAGCCAAACGTGATGGGAATGGCACCATTTGTCCCAAAGCATCCTGAACATTTTGCGGCATACCTTTTAGCATCGGGGTTTCCATAATGCCCGGGGCGATGGTCATCACTCGAATGGCTTCACGTGCCAGTTCACGAGCCAAAGGTAAAGTCATCGCCACCACTGCACCTTTGGAAGCAGCATAAGCGGTCTGGCCAATTTGACCATCATAAGCGGCGACCGAAGCGGTATTTACAATCACGCCACGCTCTTCTTCACCAGATTGCAGTTCATATTTTGCAATTAACGCCGCTGCATGACGTAGCATATTAAATGTGCCATTCACGTTAATATTCAGCACTTTTTGGAACATCGCCAATTCATGAATACCGTTACGCCCCAGCACTTTGGCAGAAGGTGCAATACCTGCGCAGTTGATCAAACCATTCAGTTGAGCATACGCATTTTCGACATGTGCAAAGAACGTTTCTACGGCCTGCTCATCGGTGACATCTAGCTGTACAAATTCAGCCTGCTCACCCAGTTGTTGCTGTAATGCCTCACCCTGCTCTTGATTCATATCGACCAGAATCACTTTGGCACCGTGTGCAACCAGATGCGTGGCTGTCGCTGCACCCAAACCCGATGCTCCCCCGGTAATCACAACGACTTTTCCCTGAATTTTCATATTTCTTCCCTGATAATTTTCTATTTGAGATACGACTTAATATGCAGAGTAAACAGAGTTTTTATTCTGTACAATTTCCAAATATTGCATCTTGCCTGAGGTATTTGGACAATAAAAATGAGGATGTCACACTGAACATGCATAAGCCTGCACTGGAATATAGCAAAGGGACTATTTCGATCGACTTGGTCAAGGAAGCCTTGCTCGATGCCAAACGATTAGAATTTGATATCTCTACTATTCTGAAAAAAGCCAATATTCCAGCCGAAGTACTCAATGCACCTCAAGCGCGCGTGTCGGTAAGCCAGTTTGCCCAATTATGGACAGTGCTTGCAGACAGCATGAATGACGAATTTTTTGGCATGGACAGTCATGCCATGCGCCGTGGCAGCTTTAAATTGCTTTCAAAAATGCTTATGCAGGCAGATACACTGGAAAAGGCGCTACAACACATTTTGCAATTTCTCAACTTGATTCTGGACGATCTGCAAAGCACGCTTCTCGTTGAGGAACACTATGCCTATATCGTGATTTATGATTTAAAATCTACAAAACGCATGTTTAGTTATGCGACCTATCTGATGCTGATTCATACCTTGATCTGCTGGTTAAGTGGACAACGGATTTTGCTGAATCAGATTCAATTAAAATGTCCTGCACCACTCGATGATTTTGATTATAAAGTCCGTTTTTGTGAACAGATTGAATATCAGGCCAATGAAAACTATGTGCAGTTTGATGCAAGCTATCTGCAACTGCCGATTAAGCAGGATGCTCAATCCTGGTATCAGTTTATTCAACAAACGCCTCACAATTTATTGGTGCGTTTTAAAAATCCTTATGCACTCAGCACCCAGATTCGCAGACAGCTTCTGCAAGTTTCACCGTCAGAATGGCTAGAACTGAATGATCTTGCCTCAAAAATGAATATGTCCGAGGCGACCATGCAACGGCGTTTAAAAAGCGAAGGGGTCAGCTACCAGCAATTAAAAAATGAAATACGCCGGGATACCGCAATCGAATTATTGACGCGTACTGAGCAAAGCTTGCAAGACATCAGTGACCAGCTCAACTTCCAGGAATCCAGCGCCTTTCATCGTGCCTTTAAGAAATGGACTGGAGTCAGTCCGGGAGCTTATCGTCAAAATAATATTAGATAATTTATATAAATTGATACTTAAAAAATATTAATAAAATTTTATTGAAACTTAAGTTCATATTTTTACTGTGATTATAAATTTCAAGCCCTGCAGCATATATTAGCAGGACTACACAGTCATCCAGAAAGCTTTGCAATTCGCCTGAGAATAGATTATTTTTCACTCAATTTATAGCACTTTGCTATTAGCTGTACTCCCAAATTTTCTCCTAAGTTGAAGGTATTTTCATGTTAAAGATGACTGATGTTCTTGAACAGAATCTTGTTCAAAACTTCGCCAATGCTTTAGTTCATTCAGCTGATCAAATCTCTGAACAGCTTAATCAAGCTATTTTAAGTGCCTCTGACTCAGCGCTTAAAGATGTTGTGGTTCAGTTCTTTAACCGTGTTGATGCAACTGAAACTGCGGCAGCCTTAGAAATTCCGGCAGATCGCATTGTCGCCCTGCAACAAGGTATTGCGCTCAAAGATGAACAATACTTGGCAGATACCGTGAAAGTTGTAGCGCTTTGTCTGGCAATGGAAACCGGTGGCTTAGATCAAGTCGAAGTCTATGACTGCCTGCAAGACTATCCGATGTAATTCTTTTAAAGAATTTAACAAAAGTGATGCTCTGGCATCACTTTTTTCTTTATAGGATAGTAATAGAATGTCATTAAAAATACTGGATATTTCAGATGTTAATCTAAGAATTTAAAAAACCAAAAAAAAAAGCGACCAAATCGGTCGCTCTTTTCATAAAGAAGGATTAAAAATTAATGCGGCCACTGACCCAAAGTCACCCGATCATTACCGCCATAATCTTTTACGGTACGGACCTTTTTATAACCGGCCTGCTTAAATAGATGCTGCACGGCATCAGCCTGATCATAACCATGCTCAAGCACCACCCAGCCATTGACGGTTAAATGCTTTTTGGCCTGAATAATAATGTCTTCCAAATCAGCCAAGCCCTTTTTATCCGCAACCAGTGCACGTTGCGGCTCGGTCGCCAGATGCTGCATATGTGCATCATCCGGATCGATATACGGCGGATTTGAAGCAATCACATCAAAGAACTGACGGCCAAATGGTTTCAACCACGAACCCAGAACGAATTCTACATTCTCAATATCATGTTGTTCTGCATTATATTTGGCTACTTCAAGCGTAGGCGCATAAATATCTGATGCAACAATCACCCATTCAGGACGCTCCGATGCAAGCGATAAGGCAATTGCACCTGTGCCTGTACCCAAATCCACCACACGGGCATCTTCAGGCAAATCTAACTTTAACACGGTTTCAACCAGCACTTCAGTATCAGGACGCGGCACCAACGTATCTTTGCTGACTTTCAGATCCAAAGTCCAGAATGGTTGTGAACCGGTGACATAAGCCAAAGGTTCACCGGCAGCAATTCGTGCCAGACCATCCTTATAAGCTTGTTCCTGCTCAGGCGTCAATTCCTGATCTTTTTTCATCAACAGATCAAATGAATCAATCTTGGTGATGTGTTCCAGCAACCAGGCATTTTCCTGACGCTCATAACTTTCAGCTTCACCGCGTAAAGCCAGCGCTTGTAAAATATTCATTATCCACCATTCTGCTGTGCAAGCATGGCCAACTGATCGGCCTGATATTCGCGATGCAGGCTGTCCAGCAATTCGGTCAAATCACCTTCCATGACCGCATCCAGCTTGTATAAAGTCAGGTTAATGCGGTGGTCGGTCATACGACCTTGAGGGTAATTATAGGTACGAATACGTTCTGAACGATCCCCTGAACCAACCAGATCACGACGCATTTCAGAGGTTGCAGCATCGGCAGCAGCCCGTTTGGCATTTTCTAAACGAGACACCAAAAGTGCCATCGCTTTGGCTTTGTTTTTGTGTTGCGAACGTTCATCCTGACACTCCACTACCGTGCCTGTCGGTAAATGGGTAATACGTACCGCAGAATCAGTTTTGTTAATATGCTGACCACCAGCACCTGAGGCACGGTAAGTATCAATCCGCAAATCCGAGGAATTGATTTCTACCGAAGTATCGACATCGACTTCCGGTAAGATCGCAACGGTACAAGCAGACGTATGTACACGACCTTGCGATTCGGTTGCTGGCACACGTTGTACACGATGCGCACCACTCTCAAACTTCAAGCGACCATATACACCGTCACCATTGATCAGGCAAATCACTTCTTTATAACCGCCGTGTTCACCTTCATTTTCTGACAGGATTTCAATACGCCAGCCTTGATTTTCTGCATATTTACTATACATGCGATACAGATCGCCCGAGAAAATCGCTGCTTCATCGCCGCCGGTTCCGGCACGAATTTCCAGATAAGCAGAGTTGGCATCATTTGGATCTTTTGGAATCATCAGAATATTCAGGTCTGATTCAAGCGCTTCAATCAAAGCTTTATTTTCTTTGATTTCCTCTTGTGCCATTTCCTTAAAGTCCGGGTCCGACAACATGGCCTGAGCTGTTTCAATATCTTCTTCAGCCTGTCTGTACTTGCTCCAAACGCTGGTGATTTCTGCCAGGTCATTATGCTCACGCGACAGCTGACGAAAACGTTTATTGTCTGAAATTACTTCTATATCAGCCAATAATGCTGTCAGCTCTTCGTGGCGGTCAGAGAGTTGGTCTAATCGTAAACGTAACGATTCTTTCATTTTTTAAAAAATCTCAAAACATAGGCTGCAACTAAAAACCGATTTAGCACAGCGAAATCAAAAAATTGCGCCTAGTTTAACGATTCTGGCTTCTAATGAACATCATTATTGAGTAAGTCCACGCCGCTATCATTCTCTCTCGGCAGCATTTGTTAACAAATAAGATTAAAAATAGTGGAATTGCCTTTTTTATAATCGATCTTATGCTTATTTCTTGCAGATTTTACAATTCATCAAATAAAGCAGTAAATTATGGAGAAACATCTTCATATTATTCTGGGCATGATTTGTTACATTTTCCACATCGAAATAAATACAGTCCTGTTAATGGACACGGAGTGATGACATGAAACTCAACGCACTTTTAATGAGTACAGTTTTAGCTGCTGGTTCAATGATGGCGGTAAATGCACATGCAGACAGTACAGCACGTGTTGCAGCAGCAAGTGCCTTAGGTAGTGTTGCAGGTACAGCCCTAGGTAAAAACATGGGCGGCAATACTGGCGCTACACTTGGCGCAGCCTTAGGTGGTGCAGGCGGCGCAGCAGTGGCAAGTAGCAAAAAGAACCGTACTGAATCTGCAATCGGTGGTGCTTTGGGTGGCGGTGCAGGTTATACCGTAGGTAAAAACATGGGCGGCAGCAATGGCGGTTATATCGGTTCAGCCTTGGGTGCTGCCGGTGGTGCTGCATTAGGTAACAAGATTTCCAAAGACAAAACTGCAGAAAAAGCCAAATCACGCCACTACAAGAAAAAACGTCATTACCGTTATAACTGATCAATGCGTTAGACCTCAGACATTCGTCATTAAGAGCACCTTCGGGTGCTTTTTTTATGCTTTTCAAACACAGTCAAATTCATGTAATACATAAAATTATTCACTCAAAATCATGAATAAATTAAGGAGATAAAAATCACAATTCGTCAACACGGCCTTCATGCTGTTTGACGCTTGCTAGATTAAATTGATCTTATCAACAAATACAGCTAGATATACGAAAAGGTGTACTCATGAACTATAAATCTCTAATGATCGCTGTTGTAGCAACCTCAGCCATGGGTATGACAGCAGCCAATGCCGGTAATACCACCAATACAGCTTTAGCTTCAGCACTTGGTGGTGTGGTTGGTGCAGCCGTGGGTAATAAAATGGGTGGTACAACCGGTGCAACCATCGGTTCTGCGATTGGTGGTGGTGCTGGTGCAGCTGTTGCGGCAAACAAACGTGACCGTAATGGTGCGATTATCGGTGGTGCCCTCGGTGGAGGTGCGGGTTATGCAGTCGGCCGAAACATGGCGGGTACCAATGGCGGTTATATCGGTGCAGCACTAGGTTCTGCGGGTGGTTCAGCACTGGGTAAAAAAGTCAGTGAGGATCGCCGTTATGATGACCGCTATGACCGTCGCTACAGTTCAAAAAACTACCGCACGAATGACTATCGTTACAACAACCGTCGTCGTTAAGGCTGCACTCTCTAAGCTTCCCTCCTTAAATAAGCATCTTCGGATGCTTATTTTTTTGCCTGTTATTTTCGTTTACACTTATATCGATTTTTTTCGATATACAAATACAATGCAAAGTCGTATGCTTTTAGTCATGTCTATTTAAGAGTAATACGATGCGTACACTTAACGATACCCGGTTCTCTATCCTCGAACTGGTTCCTGTTCGTGACGATAAGACTATTCAATTCGCGCTGAACCACGCGCTGGAGCTTGCCCAGGCAGCAGAACAACTAGGTTATAGCCGAATGTGGCTGGCAGAACATCACAATATGGATGGCATTGCCAGTTCAGCCACAGCCGTTCTTTTAGGCTATTTACTGGCGAACACCAAAAGCTTAACTTTAGGCTCAGGCGGGATTATGCTCCCGAATCATGCGCCGCTGGTGGTGGCTGAGCAATTCGGAACTTTAGCGACCTTATATCCAGATCGTGTTGAACTCGGTCTGGGCCGTGCTCCTGGAACTGACCAGATGACCATGCGTGCCCTGCGCCGTGGCCGTCAGGAAACTGAAGATCAGTTCCCGCAAGATATTCTGGAAATTTTGCAATATTTTAAAGATCCAGAGCCGAATCAGCGTATTGTTGCGACTCCCGGTCAAAGCACGCATGTTCCGGTCTGGCTACTCGGATCGAGTCTGTTCAGTGCACAACTTGCAGCAAAACTTGGCCTGCCTTATTCTTTTGCTTCACATTTTGCCCCGCGTATGCTCGGTCAGGCGATTCAGCTGTATCGTGAAAACTTCGAGCCTTCCGAATATCTGGAACGTCCTTATGTCTCAATGGGTGTCCCAACCTGTGTGGCAGATAGCGATGAAGAAGCAGAATACCTCGCGACCAGTGCCTATCAGCGGGTTTTGTCATTGATTCGTGGTCAGACCTTAAAACTGAAAGCGCCGATAGATTCAATGGACGGTCTATGGTCACCTGCCGAGAAAATGTCGGTTGATAATTTCTTTGCCATGGCACAGGTCGGCTCCAAAGAAACTGTGAAAGCTGGGCTGGAATCACTTTTAGCCAGATATGATGTTGATGAGTTTATCTTCACTTGTGACATCTATGACACTGACAAGCGTCTGCATAACTTTGAGCTGTTGATGCAGCTTAAAAACGGGCAATAAATGAAAGCGACATCTACCTATTCTCAGCAATGGGTAGATGTTGTATAACTTTCAAATAAAATAGCAACAACCTGTTTAACGCCTTCATCCAAACTTTTTCTATTCATTCTTCTCTCTTACTTAACACCACCGCTTTTTAATCATATTTATCTCCCCTGACTTAGAAAAAAATAAGCCGCTGTATTTCTGTCAAATAGATGACTGTCTAAGTTAAATTTTCTCCTTTACCCTGCTTCTGGTTTTTGTTTATATCTAGGACAAAGAAAATCAATTATTAAATAAATTCAAGGAAGTCTAATGGCCACCAAGCAAGATCTACACGCTGGCATTTTTGAAAATCATCCCGAACATTTCCAGCTGTTTACCGGAATAAATATCGCTTCTTCCGAGCTTATGAAACTGGATTATTCAAACAAAGATATTGCAATTATTGGCACAGACCAGTTTACCGTTACCCAGCTGGATAAAATTAGTCAACATGCCGGTTCGGTGAAAGTTTTTCAGATTAATCCTGCTTTTGTGCTGCCAGGGTCAGACCGCATTCTGCAACGCATTATTAATCATCCTTTAATTGGAAAAAATCGCCGTCTATTTAACAACCGGATTAAGAGTCTGCTTTCCCTCAGATTTCTGGAAAATCAGGTACAAAACCTGTGGCTAAGACGCCAGTTAATGCCAAATCTTGCATCTTCTCCTAACACCTATCTCAAGTCAGATCATTATTATGCCGCGCTACAGCGGGAAAATTGTCAGCTGATTACCTGGCCAATCCTAAAAATTACTGAAAACAGTATTTGCTGTATCAATGGAGATCAGCATCAGGTCGATATTATTATTCATACTTATTTAGCAGAAGAATAAGCTACGTTGGCAACTCAACATGAAAAATTGATGAAATCTAGAACTCTACACCCAGGATTAATAGTGTACTTATTCAACAAATTGATTAAATAACGCTCTTTTGTATTTTTAATTATGATACTTGATATTTTTTAAATTTATAAAAATCATATATTATTTCTATAAATAAGCACTTATTGGTATTTTTTAGCTATAAAACAGAGCCAAATCAAAGTTTGGCTCTGTTTGGCTTTTTAGCCAATTCGACGTTTTAAACCCGTCATTTGCAAGACACGTGTCGAGATTTCTTCAATCGACATTTCAGAGACATTCAGGTACTTGATTCCTTCCGAAATGTAGATTCCTTCAATGGCACGCAGCTCCATCTGGCACTGGCTAAAGCTGGCATAACGACTATTGGCCTTACGTTCAGTGCGAATCGCGACGAGACGGTCTGCATCAATCATCAGACCAAACAGCTTGTTTTTATGCGGACGCAGTACCGCTGGCAAGCGATTATCGTCCAGATCTTCTTCTGTTAGTGGATAGTTGGCCACCCGAATACCAAATTGCAAAGACAAATAAATAGAGGTAGGTGTTTTACCCGAACGCGACACCCCAATCAGAATCAGATCGGCTTTATCATAATGACGCGTACGCGCGCCATCATCATTGTCCAAGGCAAAATGTACCGCATCGATACGGGCTTTATAGGAGGCAGTATCAGTCACCGCATGGGTTTGACCGACTAAAGTTGTAGGCAACACCTGCAACTCATCCGACAACTTACTGATAAGCCCTTCAAATACATCAAGATTTATGGCATTTGCGGTATTAATAATCTCCCGCACATAAGGGTCGACTAAAGTATCAAAAACCAGTGGTTTTTCACCGTCTTGCAGAGCACGCGCATTGATCTCTGCAACCACACTGGTTGCGGCTTCTTCAGAGCTAATATAAGGGATAATATGAATGTCAAACTTTACATTTGGAAACTGCGCTAATAGTGAGTGTCCAAGCGTTTCAGCGGTAATTGCCGTGCCATCCGAGATAAAGAAAACACTACGCTGAATTTGTTTACCTTCTGACATTAAAATTCTCCTCCACCATTTGTCTTAGTGCTATATAATCTTTATAGTAAACCGATCTTACATGACTGTCGCTTAGTAAAATCAAAAACCTAGATGATTTGCTATACTCTCATGCCAAGATAGTGATTAATACTGCAAAAGTGGAGTAACAACTTTGGAAGCGCGCGTAATTGGTCTGGAAAAATTAGGGAAGCACGACGTTGAACTCGTGGGTGGGAAAAACTCATCCTTGGGCGAAATGATCAGCCACTTATCCAATGCTGGTGTATCGGTGCCAGGTGGCTTTGCAACTACAGCTGAAGCATATCGTGAATTTCTCGAGCAAAGTGGCCTAAACGCTAAAATTAATGCAGAGCTTGCAGCACTAAATGTGGATGATGTGAATGCTCTTGCTGAAACCGGTGCAAAAATCCGCCAATGGATTGTGGATACTCCACTTACCTCTGAATTAGAACAAGAAGTTCGTACAGCATTTGCAGAACTTTCTAACGGCAACCCTGATATCGCGGTTGCCGTTCGTTCATCAGCGACAGCAGAAGATTTACCAGATGCTTCTTTTGCTGGACAGCAAGAAACTTTCTTGAATATTCGCGGTATTGATAACGTGCTTATCGCGATCAAAGAAGTTTTTGCATCTTTATATAATGACCGCGCAATTTCTTATCGTGTCCATCAAAACTTCGCGCATGACGTGGTTGCCCTTTCAGCAGGAATCCAACGTATGGTTCGCTCTGAAACGGGTGCTGCAGGTGTGATGTTTACCCTGGACACTGAATCAGGCTTCCGTGATGCAGTGTTTATTACCGCGTCTTATGGTTTGGGTGAAATGGTCGTTCAAGGTGCAGTCAACCCTGACGAATTCTATATTTCTAAACCGCTGTTAAATGCAGGCCGACACGCGATTTTACGCCGCAACTTGGGTTCTAAACACCAGAAGATGATTTATGGTGAAGAAGCTTCTGCAGGTAAATCAGTGGTTGTCGTAGATGTAGAAAAAGCTGAGCGTCAACAGTTCGCTCTAAACGACCAAGAACTCCAAGAACTTGCCAAACAAGCGCTGATCATTGAAAACCACTACGGTTCTCCAATGGACATCGAGTGGGCAAAAGATGGCGATGATGGAAAAATCTACATCGTTCAGGCACGCCCTGAAACAGTAAAAAGCCGTGAAAATGTCGGCACCATGGAGCGCTATCTCCTCAAACAACGTGGTACTGTGATCTGTGAAGGTCGCTCAATCGGTCAACGTATCGGTTCTGGTAAAGTCCGTATCGTGACTTCAATCAAAGAAATGGACAAAGTACAAGACGGTGACGTGCTGGTATCTGACATGACTGACCCGGATTGGGAACCAGTGATGAAACGTGCTGCTGCGATTATTACCAACCGTGGTGGTCGTACCTGTCATGCTGCAATCATTGCACGTGAACTTGGTGTTCCTGCGATTGTAGGCTGTGGTAATGCCACTGAAGTACTGGTTGACGGTCAGGAAGTGACTGTGTCTTGCGCTGAAGGTGATACGGGCTTCATCTATGAAGGTGCGCTGGATTTCGAAATCCAAACCAACTCGATCGAATCAATGCCTGCTCTTCCGTTCAAAGTCATGATGAACGTCGGTAACCCGGATCGTGCATTCGACTTCGCGCAAATTCCAAACGAAGGGATTGGTCTTGCACGTTTAGAATTCATCATCAACCGTATGATCGGTGTGCATCCTAAAGCATTGTTGAATATTGACAGCTTGCCACGTGAAACACGTGCTGCTGTGATGGCGCGTACTGCTGGTTATGCTTCTCCAATCGAGTTCTATGTAGAAAAACTGGTTGAAGGTATCTCTACTCTTGCTGCTGCATTTGCAGATAAACCAGTGATCGTGCGTATGTCTGACTTTAAGTCAAATGAATACGCAAACTTGATCGGCGGTAAGTTGTACGAGCCAGAAGAAGAGAACCCGATGCTGGGCTTCCGTGGTGCAAGCCGCTACGTGTCTGACAACTTCCGTGACTGCTTCGAGCTTGAATGCCGTGCATTGAAAAAAGTTCGTGATGAAATGGGCTTAACCAACGTACAGATCATGATTCCATTTGTGCGTACTGTGGCTGAAGCAAAACGTGTGATCGAGTTATTGGAATTGAACGGTCTTAAACGTGGTGAAAATGGTCTTAAAGTGATCATGATGTGTGAATTACCAACCAACGCATTGTTGGCCGATCAATTCCTTGAACACTTCGATGGTTTCTCTATCGGTTCAAACGACCTGACCCAGCTAACGCTTGGTCTAGACCGTGACTCTGGTATCGTATCGCACTTGTTCGACGAACGTGACCCTGCTGTAAAAGCGCTTCTTGCTCTTGCAATCCAGGCATGTCACCGTGCAGGCAAATACGTGGGTATTTGTGGTCAAGGTCCTTCAGACCATCCTGATCTTGCGAAATGGCTCATGGAACAAGGCATTGAGTCTGTATCTTTAAACCCGGATTCAGTCCTGGATACCTGGTTCTTCCTAGCTAAAGAAAAAGTGGCAACTGCATAATAGATTTTAAATAAAAAAAGACCCTTTCGCAGGGTCTTTTTTTTATGGGATGAATATTCTTTTATATTTCAAAATGCTCTTCTAAAAGTTTTAAAAATATAAGTTTTTGTATTTTGTTTCTCCACATTCAAATTGTAATGACAAACAAATGCCAACAGTAAAATCATTTTTAAAGGGCAATAATTAAAGCGAATCGGATATGTTGAATGATGCACTCAAACCACCCGATCCTTGTTACACTGTTTTTGATTTGAAGCATTTTCTTCATAAATAGGATTGAAAATACTCAATTTATCTATAATCTTAACGATAAGATGGTGTTTGTTTTCAAAATAGAATTCAATACAATCTTAATTCAACCTATTATCAGTTCAAATTTATATATTGAGATTCAGTCTATATGCAGATTTACTTGGCACGAAACAATCAACAAGCTGGTCCATATACGCTCGAGCAATTAAATCAAATGCTTGCCAATCAGCAAGTCATGCTAACTGATTTGGCATGGCATCAAGGCATGGCAGAGTGGAAAGCTTTAGGTGAGCTTACCCAGGGAAAATCGGTATATCAACCTGAGGGTTATGTCGCACCAACCGCAACACCTGACACGCCTTTCCAGAACAACCCGCCTATAACAGTGTCTGGTACGCAACCACGCACCCAAGCAACTACGCAAAAAAATACACTTGCCAGTATTCCCAGCCGTATTCTGGCCAAAATTGTAGACGTGTTACTCTGGTTACCAGCGACTTTTATTCTGACTGGATTCTTCACCCCTGAACAGGAAGTCCGCTTTGCAGAATTGAACCAAGAGTTCATGAATGTGATACTCAACAGTGATGCTGATCCTACCATGGCGCAGCAACTGCAAACCCAGATGTTTGAGATGTTTTCTCAACAAGCCTGGATTGCAACTGCGGTCTATTTACTGATCATGCTGGTGATTCAAGCCTACCTTATTGCCAAATCTGGGCAAAGTATTGGCAAAAAAATGACGAAAATCAAAATTGTAGATGCTGAATCTGGTGAGAAAATTAGCTTATTACGTGCCTTCACCATTCGTAGCGTATTCTTTATATTTCTGAATATCATCTTCATGCCCTTGAGTTTAATGATTGACTGGGCCTTCGGATTGGGTAAAAAACGTCAGACCCTACACGATAAACTGGCAAAAACTCAAGTGGTAAAACAATAATTTTGAATCACTTAAAATGGGATGATATTCATCCCATTCTTTCTTACATAACTTTGAAATTGAAATAAAATTCCTATAAATATTCCTAAATCCCGAGCAACAAAATCGGTTTTTATTACAGGCATTTAAAGCGGCTTTAGATATAGCTTAGTTCGTCAATCTCAGGCATAATGCCCTACAACGTAGCGGTGTATTATGATTAATAGGATGTTTTGTAAAAATCAGCCTTTTTCGTCATGTGCACTTTAATCGCTATCCCATATTAAATTAGGGAATGGGACTCTTCACCGAGGTTGTAAAATGAGACAAACGATTTTAGCTGTATTGTCTTTATCTGCGATGACTGCACTCTTGACCGGGTGTGGTGGTGATATGGTACTTCTGAACTCTAAAGGTCCAGTTGCAGCAGGTCAAAGTAACCTGATGATGACTGCGATTTACTTAATGCTGTTGGTGGTTATTCCATCAATCATCATGGCATTATGGTTCGGTTGGAAATATCGTGCATCGAATAAAGACGCAGACTATAAACCTACATGGACACACTCTACTGCGATTGAAATTGTGGTATGGGGTATTCCTGTCATTATTATTGGTATTTTAGCTTGGTTAACTTGGTGGGGTTCCCACAAGTATGACCCATACCGTCCAATTGAAGCAGATAAAGCACCATTAACTGTTCAAGTTATTGCTGAACAATTTAAATGGATCTTCATCTATCCTGAGCAAAACATTGCAACAATTAACGAATTGCGTTTCCCAGAGAAAACTCCGGTAAGTCTTCGTATCACGTCTAACTTCACGATGAACTCTTTCTTCATCCCGGCGTTAAGTGGTCAGATTTATGCAATGGCAGGCATGCAAACTCACCTTAACTTCTTAGCTGATGAAACGAGTCCAGCTGAAGGTTATCGTGGTTTCTCTTCAAACTATTCAGGCTATGGCTTCTCACAAATGCGCTTCCGTGCACATTCTGTGACTGATGCTCAATTCGCTGAATGGGTTGCTGCAGTTCAATCAGGTAATGGTACTTCAGTAAATCCTGTTGCAGTTCAAAAAACTGTTTTAGACCAAGCTGAATTTGCGACCTTACGTGACGGCAACCGTTCACAAAAACAAATTGATGCAATGGTTCGTAATGCAAGAACAGATTTAGAGAAACGACTTGCTGAAACTGCACAAGCAGAAGGCCCATATAAGACTCAGCCACATCCTGTGACTTATTATTCTTCTGTCGAGTCTGGTTTGTTTGAATCTGTGATTCACAACTATATGAGTAACTACCACGGTGCTGATCATACAGCTCCTGTAGAAGCTGCAGCGACTGATGCTGTTGCTCAGGAAGCATCTGCTTCTGAAGCTCATGTAGCAGGTGAACATGCGACTGCTTCTCAAGGAGAATAAGACATGAGCTTCTTAGGTAAGTTAGGTCCAGATGCAATTCCTTACGATCCAATCGTATTGGCAACTGTTGCAATGATGATCTTGGGTGCTATCGCAGTTGTTGCTGGTATTACCTACTTCAAAAAATGGGGCTACTTGTGGAACGAATGGTTCACATCTGTAGACCATAAAAAAATTGGTATCATGTATATCTTCGTATCTGTGATCATGCTGGTGCGTGGTTTCGCCGATGCGATCATGATGCGTCTTCAGCAGTTCCTTGCAAAAGGTGGCGGCGAAGGTTATTTACACCCTGAGCATTACGACCAGATCTTTACCGCGCATGGCGTGATCATGATCTTCTTCGTGGCAATGGGTCTTGTAGTTGGTTTAATGAACATCTCTGTGCCGCTTCAAATCGGTGCACGTGACGTTGCATTCCCATTATTGAACTCACTCAGCTTCTGGTTATTTGCCGGCGCTGCGGGTCTGATGATGGTTTCACTTGCGTTAGGTGAATTCGCTGCAACAGGCTGGATGGCATACCCTCCACTGTCAGGTATCGAATATTCTCCAGGCGTAGGTATGGACTACTACATCTGGGCACTGCAAATTTCAGGTCTAGGTACGCTATTAACGGGTGTTAACTTCTTTGTTACCATCATCAAAATGCGTGCGCCTGGCATGAAACTCATGGAAATGCCAATCTTTACCTGGACATCTTTATGTACAGCAGTATTGATTATTGCGGCTTTCCCGGTGTTGACTGCAACAATTGCAATGCTAACGCTTGACCGTTACTTCGATTTCCACTTCTTTACAAATGACCTGGGTGGTAGCCCAATGTTGTATGTAAACCTGATTTGGACTTGGGGTCACCCAGAAGTGTATATCTTGGTATTACCAGCATTTGGTATTTACTCAGAAGTTGTTGCGACTTACTCGCGCAAAGCATTGTTCGGTTACAAATCCATGGTGTATGCAACAGTAGCAATCACAGTATTGTCATTCGTTGTATGGGTTCACCACTTCTTTACTATGGGTGCAGGTGCCAACGTTAACGCGTTCTTCGGTATCATGACCATGATTATTGCGATTCCTACAGGTGTGAAGATCTTCTCTTGGTTGTTCACCATGTACAAGGGTCGTATTGTTTACACTACCCCAATGCTATGGACACTTGGCTTCCTTGTGACTTTCGGTATCGGTGGTTTAACAGGTGTATTGATGGCGGTTCCACCAGCGGACTTCCTGGTACACAACTCTTTATTCCTGATCGCTCACTTCCATAACGTAATTATTGGTGGTGTAGTATTTGCGATGTTCGCAGGTATCATCTTCTACTGGCCGAAAATGTTCGGTTGGAGACTGAATGAAACTTGGGGTAAAGCAGCATTCTGGTTCTGGTTCTTCGGTTTCTACTTTGCATTCATGCCACTTTATATCCTTGGTTTCATGGGTATGACTCGTCGTCTGAATACATTTGACAACCCAGATTGGGACCCATATGTAAATATCGCGATGTTCGGTTCAGTTCTTGTTGCACTTGGTATCGTATGTTTCGTTATGCAAATCGTGGTTGGTTTCTTACAACGTGACCAACGTCTAGATTTGACTGGCGACCCATGGGATGGCCGTACGCTTGAATGGTCGACATCTTCTCCTGCTCCGTTCTATAACTTTGCTCATCTTCCAAAGATCAATGGTATTGATACTTTCTGGGTTGAGAAAGAAAATGGTGTTGCATATGCAAAACCAACGAAGTATGAAGATATCCATATGCCAACGAATCGTGCTGCTGGTTTCGTTATCGCGATGTTCATCACTGTAATGGGCTTCGGTTTAATCTGGCACATCTGGTGGTTAGTAGTTGTTACGTTCATTGCTTCTATCATTAGCTTCATCGTGTCTTCTTTCACCAAGAAAGTGGATTACTATGTTCCTGCTGCTGAAGTTGAGCGTATTGAAAACGAACGCTATGCGATTCTTGAAAAACACTTGAAGAAGGACTAAGACAATGGCTGAAGTACTTCATCACGATAACCACGGACACGATGAGCATCATCACGATGATACTGACATCACCGTCTTTGGTTTCTGGACTTACTTGATGAGTGACCTTGTCCTGTTCGGTACACTCTTCATTGCGTTCGCTGTTTTAAGTAGCCACATTCCTGTGGGTACTCCAAGTGCGAGAGACCTGTTTGGCGACTCTTTAGGTTTCGTTCTGACTGAAACCTTCGCTCTCTTGATCTCTTCTGTAACCTTTGGTTTTGCAGTTCTTGCTGCATACAAAAAAGACGTTGCAAAAGTACTGACTTGGTTAGCGATTACTTGGGTATTCGGTGCTATCTTCATCGGCATGGAACTATATGAGTTCAATCACTTAGTTCATGCGGGTCACGGTCCAAGCACAAGTGCGTTCTTATCTGCGTTCTTTACCTTGGTAGGTACGCACGGTATTCACGTAACTTCTGGTCTGGTCTGGATGATCGTGTTAATGGTTCAAATCAAGAAATATGGTTTGACTCTTGCAAACACGCGTCGTCTAGCTTGCCTAAGCTTGTTCTGGCACTTCCTTGACATCGTTTGGATCTGTGTATTCAGCGTAGTTTACTTGATGGGAGTTCTGTAATGAGTCACGATCACAACTCAGCTGGTGCATCACACGGTAACGTTAAGCAATATACAATTGGCTTCGTACTTTCTGTCATCCTTACCGTAATTCCATTCGGTATGGTGATGGCAGGCGGTTTTGAACGCGGTATCTTGATTGCAGTAATTGCGATTACTGCGGTTGCTCAGATTCTTGTGCAGTTAATTTACTTCCTGCATATGAACTCTTCTTCAGAGCAACGCTGGAACGTGATTGCGTTCGTGTATACCATCTTAACCATCGCTATTCTTTTAGTAGGTTCTGTATGGATCATGAATTACCTACACTACAACATGATGATCTAAACTGGTCGTCATGTTGAAAAAGTATTTATTCCTGACTAAGCCAGGAATTCTCTTCGGTAACTTTGTTACCACTTTGGGTGGCTACTTCGTAGCCACTCAAGGTTCTGTAGATTTCCTTCTCCTGCTTATTACCCTTCTCGGTACTACGCTTGTCGTAGCATCAGGATGTGTGGTCAACAACGTGATTGACCAGGACATCGACCAAAAAATGCAGCGCACACAAAATCGTGCTCTGGTCATCAAAACCATCTCTGAACCTGTTGCCCTGGCTTTTGCTCTGGTCTTAGGCCTCATTGGTTTTAGCATTTTATGGTTCTGGGTAAATGCGTACGCTTTTCTTTTCGCGGTGATTGGTTTTGTTGTATATGTTGGTTTCTACAGCCTATGGACAAAACGAACCACAATTCATCAAACTGTAGTCGGCAGTATTTCTGGTGCAGCTCCGCCTGTCATTGGTTATACCGCTGTGGCCAATCAATTTGACCTGGGTGCATTACTGATCTTTTTAGGTTATGCGTTGTGGCAAATGCCTCACTCATGGGCAATTGCGGTTTACCGCTTTGATGATTACAAAAATGCAGGCATTCCCATTTTGCCTGTGGCGCGCTCGATTCATCGTACCAAGATCGAATCACTTTTGTATGTGGTGTTATTCACCCTGACCATGAATGCATTATTTGTATATGGCTATGCCAATTGGTTGTATGCAGTCATTTTAAATCTATTGTGCATTTACTGGTTGTATATCGGTGTCATTGGATTTAAAGCTGAAAATGATCAGCTTTGGGCAAAGAAATATTTTCTGTTCTCTGTCATCCTGATTACCGTGATCAGTATTGTATTTAGCTTTACTTCAACTGCGCCATCTACACAGATAGTGTTTTTTTAAAAAGATAGAGAGTTCGCCTCTATCTTTTTTTATTTTGATTTTATCCCCCCACTCCGAGCATCTGTTTGCAGAATCAAAATTTCAGCTTTAAGCGCTCGTCCCCTCCTTTCTTATCTTCTGTGAAATTCACTCATTTTTGTTTTAGAGTCACATTCATAGGTTTAGGCCAATTCCTGCCTAGAAAGAGTCGGTTGATATGATCAACAGTATATTTAATAAATTTAAGCAGTTTAAGCCTGATTAAAAATATAACGATTTTTTGATAAGAGAATCTGGCAATAGATATAATTTCACAAAAATGGCTTATCTGGTTGAAATTATCCTCGAAAATCTCTACAATTCACCCTTCGCAAACACTGCGACACAACCTTGGTTGTGACTCCTTGCTTCAATTTACTTAAATTGGGGCTGTCCAAACCGTAAGGAGCTGACAATGCGTCATTACGAAATCGTACTTTTAGTACACCCTGATCAAAGCGATCAAGTCGTTGGTATGGTAGAACGCTACCTAACTCACATCAAAGAAGCTGAAGGTCAAATCCACCGTCTTGAAGACTGGGGCCGTCGTCAATTGGCTTACCCAATCAACAAGATCCACAAAGCTCACTACATTCTTATGAATGTTGAGTGTGGTCAGACTACTCTTGATGAGCTTGAAGAATTGTTCCGTTATAACGATGCAATCATTCGTAGCCTTATCATCCGTCGTGAAAACGCAATCACTGAAGAGTCACTATTGGCGAAAAGTGCTGAAGAAAAACGTGCGCGTAAAGCTCAACGTGAAGAAGCACAACACGCTCAAGACTCTGCTGAAGCTTAAGGAGAACATAACATGGCACGTTTTTACCGTCGTCGCAAGTTCTGCCGCTTTACAGCTGAGAACGTTACGTACATCGACTACAAAGATATCGACACTTTAAAACAGTACATCACTGAAAATGGCAAGATTGTTCCTAGCCGTATTACAGGTACTAAAGCTCGTTACCAACGTCAATTGGCGCTAGCTATTAAACAAGCTCGCTTCTTGTCTTTGATCCCTTACACTGACAATCATAAGTGAGGTTGAGCTGTGGATATTATCTTATTACAACGCATTAAAAACCTAGGTAAACTAGGCGATAAAGTATCAGTTAAAGCTGGTTATGGCCGTAACTTCCTTATCCCACAAGGTATGGCAGTTGCTGCAACAGAATCAAACACTGCTGCTTTTGAAGCTCGTCGTGCTGAACTTGAGAAAGCTGAAGCTGATGTTTTAGCTGCTGCTCAAGCACGTGCTGACCAATTGAACGAAGTAAATATCGTAATCACTGCGAAAGCTGGTGACGAAGGTAAACTATTCGGTTCTATCGGTACTCGTGACATCGCTGACGCGTTGACAAATGCTGGTCTAGAAGTAGACCGTGCAGAAGTACGTCTTCCAAATGGCGCACTTCGTCACACTGGCGAATTTAACATCGCAATCCAATTGCACCATGATGTTACTGCAGAAGTTCTGGTTACTATCGTAGCTGAGTAATTTCTCGCCTCAAAAAGAGCATGCGAAAGCATGCTCTTTTTTTATCTATAAAAAAATGACAGGTATCTCCTGCTTAAAAATTATTTTATTACCCATACAAATGAAAATTTACCCTTCGCATTTGATTTCAGAACGCGTATGATTTCATGTCGTAATGAATAAAAGCTATTCATCTCCGATAATGTTTAACCATTGTATTTAAAATCAGGGATTTATATGTCACAGGCGAATGCCAGCAAAAAGCCGACCAGCGCTAATATCGAAATCAGTACTGAGAACAGCAATCTCAAGGAATTTCGTACTCCACCGCACAATTTAGCGATTGAACAAGCCGTACTTGCTGCATTAATGACCGTTGCCGAATCTTTTGAACAGGTCGGTGATGTGCTGACTGAAAATGATTTTTATGCGACCCGACATAAATATATTTTCCGCGCCATTGATCAACTCTCTAAAGAAAACTCACCTTATGATGCGGTACTGGTGCATGACTGGCTGATCAAGCAGAATTTACTGGATGCGATTGGCGGTGAAGAATATCTGATGCAGCTCATGGCAGACTCGCCATCGAGTTTCTACAACCTGGAAACCTATGCAGGCAAAATTAAAGAATTCTCGACCCTGCGCAACATGATTAAAGTCAGCTCTGAAATTTTACAAAATGCCTATGACACCAAAGGCCGTACCGTCAGTGAAATTTTGGACTTGGCTGAAACCAATATTTTCTCGATTGCAGAACAGCATAATAATAATGCCAAGGCGCAAGGGCCTAAACCGATTAACTCTGTCGTTGCCGATGTTTTTGATAAATTGAATGAATTATCACAAATGGAAGGTAGCATTACCGGTCTAACCACAGGTTTTGTGGAACTGGATAATAAAACCTCAGGCATGCAATCCGGCGACCTGATTATTGTCGCGGCGCGTCCGTCCATGGGTAAAACCACCTTTGCCATGAACCTGGTCGAAAGCGTTTTATTTAATAACAACCTGCCGGCGCTGGTCTATTCCATGGAGATGCCAGCGGATTCGATTGCCATGCGTTTGATTTCATCGTTTGGCCGTGTGCATCAGGGGCATTTACGTGCCGGTAAAATGGACAGTGATGAATGGTCTAAAGTGACCAGTACCATTGTGCATTTACAGGAAAAAAACCTGTATATCGATGATTCCTCTGCCCTGCCACCAACTGAATTACGTTCCCGTGCCCGTCGTATTGCCAAAATGCATGGTGGCAAACTCGGCTGTATCATGGTCGATTATCTTCAGTTGATGAAAGTACCCGGTATGGGCGACAACCGTGTCGGCGAGATCTCGGAAATTTCACGAAGTTTAAAAGCCTTAGCCAAAGAAATGCAGTGCCCTGTGATTGCACTTTCCCAGTTAAACCGCGCCCTGGAAAACCGCCCCAATAAACGCCCGGTGATGTCCGATTTACGTGAATCCGGTGCAATCGAGCAGGATGCCGATTTGATCATGTTCATTTACCGCGACGAGGTTTATAACAAGGAATCAAAGGAAGCCGGCACTGCTGAAATTATTATTGGTAAGCAGCGTAACGGCCCGATTGGTACGGTACGTCTGGCTTTCGAAGGTCAATATACCCGTTTTAGTAATCTCTCACCTGAGTTTTATGCTCAGTATGATGATGAAGAGTAAACAAGCTCAATCATCAGATTTCCATCGTCCCTCCAGGAGTAATTTAGGGTGCGCCAAGCTACCGTTTATATTGACAGTGCAGCACTGCAATATAATTTAAACCGTGTCAAACAACTTGCCCCAACCGCTAAAATCGTCAGTATGGTCAAAGCCAATGCTTACGGACATGGAGTTAAAGACTGCCTGGCAGCCTTAAGTGCAAGCGATGCTTTTGGTGTCGCATGCTTACAAGAAGCCCTGGAAATTCGTGAACTGGGTTATCAACAGCCGATCACGCTCATCGAAGGTGTTTTTGTTGCAGACGAAATGCCAATCGTGATTGATCAGAATATTGAAGTGATTGTGCATCAGCAGGCACAGGTCGATTGGCTCTTGGCACATAAAGATGCTTATATCGCCAAAGACCTGAAAGTCTGGGTCAAGCTGAATAGCGGGATGAACCGTCTTGGCTTTAAAATTGATGTAATCAAAGACGTGATCAATCAACTCAAAGCTGAAGGTTTTACTTGTGTTTTGGCGATGCATTTTGCCAATGCCGATGCTGATCACCCGCTGAATGATGAACAAATCCGTCAATTCTTAGAAATTAAAAATGACTGTGCACCATTGATGGGTTCATGCTGTAACTCAGCAGCCATTTATAAATATCCAGAATTGCATTTTGATTTTGTCCGTCCCGGGATCATGCTTTATGGCGCGACTCCATTTGCAGATCGTGATGTGCATGATCTGGATTTAAAACCAGTCATGACCTTTACTGCCGAAGTGATTGCGCTCAACCATATCAAGGCAGGTGAGCATGTCGGTTATGGTTCAACATTTACAGCTGAGCAAGACATGACACTTGCGATTGTTTCAATTGGCTATGGTGATGGCTACCCTCGTGCTTTCCCGAAACAGAACTATGTGGCGATTAATGGCCAGCAAACGCGTGTCATTGGTCGTGTAGCAATGGATATGATCGCGATTGATGTAACTGCGATGCAGGTAAAACCTGGTACTCAAGTCGAACTTTGGGGGAATACCCGTTTGGTCGATGATGTTGCTGAAGCCAATGGCACCATTGGTTATGAACTGTTATGCAGACTCAGTCATCGTCCGCTACGTAAAGTTATTTGAGTTGATCCTCAGAGCCAAAAAAGTCCAGTAGAAGTTGGGCTTTTTATTTAAGCTGATTTTTGTTCTTCAGCCTGCTCTAAACTCAATTGCTCTAATAAAGCATCGACATGATGTTGCTGAAAGGCAAAAGGATTAAAGTCATTAAATCCCATGTCCTGACAGAATTGCTGGATTTGACTGCGTTTAGAAATATACTTCATCGACCAGTCGGGGAAACTCGGATATTCGATTTCCTTGGTCTCAAACAATTTAATATCATGATGGCGAGGATCTTTATTGAGTCTCTCGAGCAGCAGACTTTTTAAGGTTAAACACTCACCTTCCAGACATTGAAAAAAATAACCATCGGCAAAATACAGCACGCCTGTGACTTGATAGCGATGATTAAAATCACGTGCTTCTTTCAGGATATTGGTCAGATCTTCAAGCAAATCAACTTTAGAAGACGTACTTTTACTGGCGTAACAAAATTGGTACATGCGCTAACTTATCTATTTTTATTATGCTGGTGCACAGAAGTTCATACTGTACGCGAAAAAACTGAACCAGAATACCTTTTACAGAAAATATTCATTCGATGGAACAGGTAGCGCTGCCAGTCCTTTTTTCAAGGTGTCTGACCATTGCCGGCTGATCGACGTGAAATATTCATCATCTTCGGCAATACGTTTACCCCTCGGCATCATTAAAC
Source organism: Acinetobacter sp. YH12255 (assembly GCF_013417355.1). NCBI lineage: Bacteria > Pseudomonadati > Pseudomonadota > Gammaproteobacteria > Moraxellales > Moraxellaceae > Acinetobacter > Acinetobacter sp. YH12255. The sequence goes on along the minus strand of NZ_VPEC01000008.1, from coordinate 23,219 downwards.
TGTCTTTTTTATACACCAGCACATCGAGTGGCATACCGACCGATACATTGGAACGTAAGGTCGATGCAAATGAAATGAGCGAACAACGCAGAGCTTCATCCAGCGGCATATCATAAGTCAAGGCGCGATCCAATATCGGCTTGCCATATTTACTCTCGCCAATCTGGAAATACGGCGTATCCCGCGTGGCACAGATAAAATTTCCTTGCGGATACACATGATAGAGCTGCATATCCTGATCTTTAAGTTGCCCCCCGACCAGCAGATTGCAATAGTAATTGCTTTGTTCCGAAATATCGCTCGTAACATTCGCAATCACTTTTTTCAGCATACTTCCAACCAGCTCAGCGACATCAAACATGGTGTGCAGACTCAAGATATTGGGTTCCTGCTTCAGTTCGAGCTGATTTTTGATACGCCCAATTACGGCTTGTGTTGTGGCCAGATTTCCGGAGGCCTGTATGACGATCATACGCTCCCCAGGAATACCAAAGGTATACAGTTTGCGAAAGACAGAAATATGATCTACTCCGGCATTGGTCCGTGTATCACTAATAAAAAGCATACCTTGCTCTAAACGTAGCGCACAACAATACGTCATTCTTTTGTCCTTATTAACATCCTAGTACCTGAACAATGGAATGCATGGATTCCACTCCGCCCTTCTCCCTCACACCGCGTACCGGTGCTACATCCCAATAATCCCGCCCAATGGCCACATAAATATGCGAGCTTGGACTAAACAGCAGATTACTCACATCAAAACAATACCATGTCTGCTCTACAAACACCTCTGCCCAGGCATGACTGGCCAGATGTGAAGCATTTTGTGCATATAAATAGCCAGAAACATAACGGGCAGCTAAGCCCAGATATTTACACATGGCAATGAAAATATGACTATGATCCTGACAGACCCCCTGACGTGCTTCAAAGGCATCTATGGCAGAGCCTTGCACTGAGGTGCTATTGGAAATATAAGGGACATGTTCTAGCAAGGCCTGTGCCAGTTCAATCAGACGTTGACGGCTTAATGCAGGGACATGAGCTTGTGCAAAATCTTTCATTGCTGCATTACATTGCGTTGATTCGGTTGGCTGTAAAAAAATATTGGGATTGATTGAATCATTCAGTCCAGTCTGATGCGCGGGATTCAGCTCGACAATCCCTTGCGCCATGATCGTTAAGGAATAATAAGGTTCACGCTGGTTACAGGTCATCCACAGATTATGAAAGGCATCTTTTCGGATTTCTTTATTCCCCGGTACACTAATATCCCAGGAATGCACCCGTTGATGCGCATTGCTCGAAGGCATCATTTTGATGTACTGAATACTGTTCCTCACCTCAGCTGTATACATATAATGCGTTTGGTGATTCACCATCAATTTCATACATCTGCCTCAAACAGTTGATGGATATGGTCGCTAAACTGATAGAACTGAATCCGGTTCGGTTCTGTACGCAACTGTTCCCAGTATTGCTCCAGGTCACCCCAGCCCATTTCCACTAGAATTCTGACTACATCATCGATCTTGCACAGTGTCGTACTGGTTTCTTCACCGAGTCGTAACTGATGATCGAGCTGTTCGACACATTGTCCCAGGCTAAAGAACAGAAAAATATCGGCAGATTCAGCTTCCAGAATATCTTCACATTCAGTCACCACTTCACAAATATAACCAGCATTTTTGTCTGCAGTTTTGATCAGTTTCATTAGTTCTGCATAGCCTGATGCAGACAATACTCCGCGTAGTTCCTGAATATTATCTTTAGCCACTTTAAACTGCTGGCTAAAAGATGCGGTCTGAGTTGAATCTAGTACCAATTCATTTAAGGAACTGGCATCAAAAGCGGGTAAACAAAAAGCATGGGCATAGGCCACAGCTGCTTCGTCTTCTAAAAATGGAAAGCGCGCACATAAAAAATGAGTGCGAGATAAATAACGCCCTAACCAAAAAATATGTTGTGCATTGCTATTCAGCAAAACCATGACATTTTCCTTCTTTGGAATATTATGAATGTAAATTGTCGACTACCCAGGTATCTTTAATACCGCCACCCTGTGATGAATTCACCACCAGTGAACCGGGCTGCATCGCTACACGTGTCAAGCCACCCTGCACAATTTCAGTACGGTAAGGCGAGCTTAAGACAAATGGGCGCAAGTCAATATGACGTTCAGCAATACCAAAATTGGTCAAAGTCGGACTAACCGATAAGTCCAAAGTTGGCTGCGCAATATACAAATGCGGCGCAGCTAAAATTTTCTCCCTGAAAAATTCAATTTGCTGTTTCGAAGCCTGTGGCCCAATCAGCATGCCATAACCACCCGAACCCTGAGCTTCTTTTACCACCAGCTGGTCCAGATGGGCCAACACATAGCTTAAATCTTGCTGATTACGACATTGATACGTCGGAACATTTTTTAGTATTGGCTGTTCACCCAAATAAAAATGAATCATTTTATCGACATATGGATAAATCGATTTGTCATCTGCGACACCTGTACCCGGTGCGTTGGCAATCAGGACATTATTTTGTAAATAAGCTGACATTAAGCCAGGTACACCCAGGGTACTCTCCGGTTTAAAGCATAATGGATCGAGATAAGCATCATCGACCCGTCTATAAATAACATCGACTCTTTGGCGACCACGTATAGTTTTTACATAAACCTTCGAGTCATCAACAAAAAGATCACGTGATGTTACCAATGGTACATTCATTTCTCTTGCGAGAAAGGCGTGCTCATAGTAAGCACTATTAAAACGCCCTGGCGTCAGCACTACGACAAAGGGTTTGTCGACATGGGCATTTTCGATCAGGATTTCTTTTAAAAGCTGGGGGTATTGCTCAATTCCAGCAATCTTGGACTGTTCAAATATTTTCGGCATCAGCTTTTGGCTAATCTTACGGCATTCCAGCATATAAGAGACACCCGATGGCGTTCTAAGATTGTCCTCCAAGACATAAAATTTGCCCTTGGAATCACGTATTACATCAATGCCACTAATCTGGCTATAAATCCTGCCTTTCAGGCTATGTTGATACATATGCGGCTGATAAGCCTCATGCGTCAAAATCTGGAGTTCAGGAATGATATTGGCTTTTAAAATATCCTGTTGATGATAAATGTCATGTAAAAACAGATTCAGTGCGCGCACGCGTTGTGCCGACCCCAGAGCCACCATATTCCACTGTTTGCGGTCAATCACTCGTGGAATGATATCGAAAGGAATGCTTCGCTCTACCCCCTCTTTATCTTCGTAAACCGTAAAGCTAATGCCATGATGTAAAAAATGTTCTTTTGCCACCTGATTCAGAGCATTCAATTCATCCAGCGTGTGTTGGGATAACCATTCTTCCAGTCTTTGACTTGCCTGACTGGACATGACTTGCTCATCCTGCATTTCATTAAAGAATTTTGAAGACAACTGTTGAAATAAAAGTTGTGGATTTGCTGTAGTCGATACCGTTGCTGTTTTAGCCTCTATAAAATTTTTCCCAAGATTTTGGGAACTAAAATTATCAATTTTTTCAATTACATTTGTATCCCGATTTCCTTTAAGCATACAAACCTCGTCTTATCATCTATTATAATTAAATCAAAGCAATATCCATGCCATTGAACCTATATTGCAACTACTATTAATCTAATAAATGCACCCTGAACTCAATGCCATTTCTTACCAAGTTGTTTTTAGTTTGTAGGACAATTGTTGCGCAGAAAGACTTGCGAAAAAATGAGAGTTTTTTTATTGTGTTAGTCTAAGCCTAAATCCCATCCTCTTTATCGCCAGCAAAATAAATTATGTCAGCACAAGAAAAAGAAACCTCGAATAGCCTGTATCGCCAATGGCAAATCTTGTCGCGTCTTTCTACCGGCAAATGGATGGGAACACGTGAATTACAGGAAATCTTGAATCGCGAAGGAATTGATATCAGCCTGCGTACCATTCAGCGTGACCTGAACCAGATTGCGCAGCGCTTTCCAATCGAAAGCAGCAAGACCACACCACAAGGCTGGCGTTGGCGCTCAGATGCACCGCTGCAAAGCTTGCCGCATATGACCAGCTCACAGGCGGTCACCTTTATGATGGTCGAAGAACATTTAAAACATTTGCTGCCACCGAGCCTGATCGAAGAAATGAATCCCTGGTTTGATCTGGCACGCCGCAGTCTGTCCTCGCAAAACAATGTCCGCCAATGGATTAATCGGGTACGGATTGTGCCAGCCACCCAACCGCTCATTCCACCGTTCGTGGATAAGACTGCACAGCAGGCGGTATATGAAGGCTTGTTGCAGGACAAACAGCTGGAATGTGTCTATCAGGGCCGCGGTCACAACAGCGAAGAAAAGACTTATATCCTCAATCCACTGGCTTTGGTGCAAAAAGGCTCCATCATTTATCTGGTCTGTACCCGTCATGACAAATCTGATATTCAGACCTTTGCCCTGCACCGTTTTAAATCGGCAGTAGTTCTCAATTCACGTGCCCTGCATCCGGTGAATTTTGATATTGATGACTATATCGATTCTGGTGCATTGGGCTTCCGGGTGGATTTCAATCACCCTACTGAAAATGTCATGCTAAAACTGAGCATGTCGGAATCGGATGCACATTATTTTGAGGAAAGTCAGCTCAGTAAAGATCAGAAGATTGAAAAACTGGACAATGGTATGTCGCTGATTAGTGCAACGGTTCCTTTTACTTCACAACTGGTGTGGTGGCTGCGCAGCTTTGGTAAAAAGATTAAACATATTGAACCCAGTATGGTGTCCAATGCAGTTAGCCAGATGGATGAGGAAAACCCTTAACCAAATGGATTTCATTCAGCTTTAATAATTCCAGAATAAAAAAATCCCCAGATTGGGGATTGGAGAATTATGCTTGTATTTTTATGATTGTTCTGGTGGTCTACCGCTGTACCAACCTGCTTTTCTCTAATACCCCGAAATGCAGATTGGATGAAACCTCAATATTTAAACAGAACTGAGACATGAGCAAGCCAGTTCGGCATTATTAAAGCGAATGGATTTTTTTGTCATGGTTTATAACTCCTGTATGGGTGATAAATCGACTATAAAAGCATTCACTCTGCCTGTGAAATAAATAGAATATATGTGCTTTGCATATTTTTTCTATAGGAATTTTTCCGCAAAATTTATCTGCAATTGCTACTGATTGATTGCCTGTCTGGGTATGATTTTTGGCAAGTTTATAAAATTGAATAACAATTCTATGCTTGCATAAGATACCTGGCTCTGCACATCATAAAGCCCTATAGAAGTAGAAATAGGGACTTAATTTTACAATGGCTAACCCTGCTCAATTAGTACGGCACAAGCTGCTCAATACTTTCTTTTCTCGCCATTCAGTCTGGTTTGCCTGCATTCTGATTGCAGTGATTTTTACCACATTCCATATCGGTTATTCGCCGCGTTATATCTATTATTTTATGCCGCAAACTTTGGTGAATACCCTGTGGATTCTGAGTATACTCCTGAGCCTGTTGGGTTTGTATGATGTACTGCAAAACAAGCATTCTATTCTGAAAAACTACCCCATCATGGGACATTTCCGCTTTATCTTCGAAGAATTTCGTCCGGAGATTCGTCAATATTTTATTGAAGCCGACCGCGATGCACTGCCCTTTTCCCGTATGCAACGTAGTCTGGTGTACCAGCGGGCGAAAAATGAAAATTCAGATAAACCTTTCGGTTCAATTCTCAATGTCTATGAAGACAATTATAGATTTGTCAGTCACTCTTTGACGCCATGTAAGGTGGCCGATCCACAAACTTTCCGTATCCTGATCGGCAATGAGCAATGTACACAGCCCTTCTCTGCTTCCATTTTAAATATTTCAGCCATGAGCTTTGGCAGTATGAGTGCCAATGCAATCCGTGCGCTGAATCTCGGCGCTCAAAAAGGTGATTTTTTCCATGATACCGGTGAAGGCAGTATCAGCCCCTATCATCTTGAATATGGGGGCGATCTGGTCTGGGAAATTGGCAGTGGTTATTTTGGCTGCCGTACCTTAGATGGACAGTTTGATCCGGAACGCTTTGCGGCACAAGCCAAATTACCGCAAGTAAAAATGATTGAAATCAAGTTATCACAAGGGGCTAAACCCGGACATGGCGGTATTTTACCTAAAAGCAAGATCTCGGAAGAAATTGCCCAAATCCGGGGCATCAGCCGTGAACATGATTGCGTATCACCCTCTAGTCATCCCGCCTTTAGCACCCCGATTGAAATGATGAATTTCATCCAACGATTACGTGAACTTTCCAACGGAAAACCGGTCGGATTCAAGCTATGTCTGGGGCAGCCCTGGCAGTTTATGAGTATGGTCAAAGCCATGCTGCACACCCAGATTTATCCCGATTTCATCGTCGTCGATGGCTCTGAAGGTGGAACGGGCGCTGCACCCATTGAGTTAATCGACTTTGTCGGTGCACCCCTAAGAGAAGGTTTACTATTTGTGCATAATACCCTTGTTGGTGCAGGTTTAAGAGATAAAATCAAAATTGGTGCAAGTGGTAAAATTATTAGTGCATTTGATATTGCCAGCACGCTCGCGATTGGGGCAGATTGGGTGAATTCGGCACGTGGTTTTATGTTTGCCGTCGGCTGTATTCAGGCTCAAAGCTGTCATACCAACCAGTGTCCTGTCGGTGTCACCACACAGGATAAAGATCGTCAAAAGGCCTTACATGTGCCCACCAAAGCAGAGCGCGTATTTCATTATCATAAAAACACCTTACACGCCTTGTCTGAACTGATTGCTTCTGCAGGCCTGAAACACCCTTCGGCGATTAAGGCACATCACTTGGCACAACGTGTGAATAATCACGAAATAAAGAACTTTGCGCAGATTCATTTTTGGTTGAAAGAGGGAGAATTATTATCCTGTGAAAATAAGGATGAGGAGAACTTCTACTTCCGGATGTGGAACCTGGCTAAACTGGATAAATTTTAACTCAATACAGTTAAATTAGAAAAGGCGTTTAATCAAACGCCTTTTTTCACATTGAATTGTAGATCAATAATAGGTTTTACTGCCCTGTGCATGTAGAAAGGCAGGAATCAAGCCGGTCAATGCAGCACGAATATCCGCGCGTTCATTGATCAGTTGATGCGAACCTTCTTCCAGCATCAGTAAGGTCTGGAGACGGAATTTACGTCGGATAAATTCGATATTATAGCGCCAGTCTACGGTCTGATCCTGTGCACCCTGTGCCAGCCAGACCGGAATACGACAGGCCGGACGCGCTTCCATTTCCAGCATCCAGCGTGACATCGCCAAAATCCAGTCCATACCCATCATTCGCGGTTGTAATGGATCTTTAAGCCGGATAAAACGCAAAAACTCCGGATTATGGTTATTGCGTCTGAAATGTCGGGGAACTTCACGTTTGATTCGGCTAATAATGCCCAATCCGACCGAATTATGCCACCAAGCAGTTTTGGCGGGACGAATCAATGGTGATAATAGCAAGACCCGCTCAACAAAAGGATTTTCGCGACGTTCCGCAAACTCCAGTAAATGGTGCATCCAGATCGCACCGCCGGTACTTTGCCCGATGCCAACCCAAGGTTTGGGTAATTGTGAAGCATGTTGCACATAACGATGTACGGCATGCAAAACCTGCTGATAATGATCAAAATTCTGAATGCTGGCAGGTGAACCATCACTCAGGCCATGTCCGGGCAGGTCATAGGTCAATACGCTAAAACCCTGTTCCAAAAGCTCTTTGACAATAGGCTGATAAATGCCGCTATGTTCCAGATAACCATGTAGCAGAAAAGCAGTTCCCTGAATCTTGTCAAAGCGGGTATTTTCCAGATTCGGTTCAAACACCTGTACATGCAACCTGAATAAAGGCATCTGTACATAGCCCTGCCAGTGTTTACAAACCAGTAAATCAAAACCATAAAGCTTGCGATAGGACTGCAGCTCAATCGGCGGTTCATCACTACGATTCAGGTTTAAAGGTGGCAAGAGTTGAGGCGTAACATCCCGACTCGGAATGGGTAAATCCAGCTGTTTCAGAATGGTAGGATTTAAAAATGGGATATCAGACATTATGGCACCTCCCGACAGTCACTGGATCCAAACCACATATCGCGCATGGTCGCCAACATTTCATAATTGGCACGACGACTGTGATCATAATTTTGTGCACTTGGACGCCATCGTGTCAATGACGTTGGCATCGGCGCTTCTACCGGAATGGTTTGTATGCCATTTAACGCAAATAAACGGCGGGTACGCGGCATATGATAACGATCCGTAATCAGAATCACTGTAGGCGCTCCACCTTTCTTTTGTAATAATAATGAACTGAAACGGGTATTTTCACAGGTGTTCATGCTGCGATCTTCCAGTAATTTGGCATCGACACCATGATTTTTTAACCAGCGCTGCATATACGGCGCTTCGACCCCACTCAGAACAATCGGCAACTGATAATGTTTCTCTACTGCCAGCGTAGTTTCCAGACGTAGTCGCGTATAGTTATTTACGATGATCTCTTTGCCTTGGTCATCTAGGGTTAAGCCACCACCCAATACCACAATGGCATAAGGTTGGGAGCTATTCGCCGGTTTAGCCTGCTGTTGCTCTTGTAGTAAAGCCAAGTCCTGCTGGATTTCCTCTCCATCGGTTTCCTGTACCGAACTGGCTTCACCCTGCTCAAGTGGATGTGTCGTCAGAAACTCCATATATTGCTCAATGCGTTCCTTGTTTTCACTCCTATCCCACTCCAGTAATTCCCGGACATTCGCTGCCGGATCGACTGGTTCTGCATCTTCCTGTGAGGGCAATAACGGTACCTGGGCAGATGGACTTTGCTCTAATTTTTGATCTTGCTGCTCGCGCTGAAAGTCTTCAATCACCTTCTGTAGCGCTTTATAACGCGCCTGAATCAGAAGCAGATTAGCCGAGTTATTTTGCTGAATATCCTGTTCCATGACCTTTAAATATGCCTGTCGGGCAATCCACAAGTCAGACCCAGGTTCCAGATTTTCATGTTCGCTGAGTGCAGCCATTTTCTGGCTTTGAGCCGCAACTTCATTGAGTTCTACTGATGCAAAGTGATTTAAACCCTTTACGATGATTTTTGAGTAAAAAGGCGTATAAATAAACACCAGCAGACAGCCGCATAGTACAAACAGTCCAGTGACAATTTGTAGAAAACGTACCATCCAATGGGTGTTCTTCATGTTATTCCTCTTCCTGATGAGAGCGGATCAGACCATTTTTATCGAACAATACAGGTTCAGGTTCCAGCATCAGCTGGAATTTATCCCAAACCGCTTGCTGTACCGCACGATAAGTTTTACGTACATCGGTGAGAGAGGCTTGACCATAATTCACCAAGACCAATGCCTGTTTATGAAACATGCCGACAGGGCCCAACTGTTTGCCTTTCCAGCCAGCCTGATCAATTAACCAGCCTGCTGCAAGTTTAACTTGCGCATTGGCTTGGTGGTAATGGGGTAAATTCGGGAAAGATGCAGCAATCTGGTCAAAGACCACCTGATCAACCACAGGATTTTTAAAGAAGCTGCCCACGTTAGGGAATTCTTGCGGATCAGGCAATTTACTCTGGCGAATCTGGATGACCTGTTGTTGCAGGTTTTCTGCTGTGAGTTGATCACCAACCGCAGTCTTCAGATCACCGTAATTCAGTTTCAAATCTGGCTGTTTAAGCAAGCTAAAAGTCACATGGGTAATCACATAACGATTTGGATCATCTTTAAAAATACTATGCCGATAGGCAAACTGGCAATCGGCTGCCTGAATCGAAGCAAAATGTTTCAGCTGACGGTCATAGACCTCGACGGAATCAATAAACTCGCCGACTTCAACGCCATAGGCGCCAATATTCTGTACTGGCGAAGCACCGACACGTCCAGGAATCAGAGCCAGATTTTGTAAACCATACAGACCTTGTGCGGTAGTCCAGAGCACGAAGTCATGCCAGCCTTGACCACCGCCTACACGTAAGCGCTGCGTCTGATCATCAGCATCCAGTATTTCAATGCCATGAATATCCATATGCAGAACCAGGGCATCAATCTGCTCCGGCAACAACATATTGCTGCCGCCTGACAGGATCAGCACATTGAGTTGCTGCTGTTCCGCAAAATCCAGTGCAGCCATCAGATCAGTGGTGGACTGAATATGGGCATAGTATGCAGCAACTGCTTCTAAATTTAAGGTATTAAAAGGTTTAAGTTGAACCTGGGTTTGAATCTGCATTGCTTAAACCTTGTTTAAATTCTGTTTAAAAATCTCAATCCAGGCCTGGCTGCTGGACTCACACTGATCAAGCACCCGCTCAAAGCCATCCGCTTCGCCATAATAGGGATCGGGTAAAGCCTGTTTCGGATAGATCTGGTCATGCTCACTCATCAGTGCCACGCGTGCACGTACATGACCAAACTGAGTTTCTGCCAGACCCTGTATGTTCTGGATATTGGATAAATTCTCCAGATCCATCGCCAGAATCAGATCATAATCAATAAAATCATGCGGAGTCAGCTGACGTGCGCGAAGCGTTGACAGATCATAGCCACGTTTCAGTGCATGCTGCTGGCTACGCAGGTCTGGGGCCTTGCCCGGATGATAATTACTGGTTCCAGCAGAATCGACCACGATATTCAGTTGCTGTTCATCACAATAATGTCTGAGTACCACTTCTGCCGTGGGAGAACGGCAAATATTCCCCAAACAAACACATAACACCTTGTATGGCGTTCTGGATGACATAAACAACCTCAGAGCTACTTTATTTTAAGGATTCTTATGTTAAGTTATTTATATACTGATTCCTATCTTACAACCATAGAATAATCTCGTATTTGCAATAAAAAAATCAAGGATATCGCCATGAATCGTTTTCAGTTTCAAACCGTCCCCAATATCATTGCCGGACTAGGCACGATTCAGGAATTGTTTAAAATCCTAAAAAATGGCCGTTATCAACGTCTTCTACTGGTGACTGACCCGGGTATGCTGAAGCAGCAATTACATCTGCCGATTCTGGATATTATTGAATCTGCCGGTCTGGATTATGTGATTTACTCAGATGTTCAGGCTGACCCGCCCGATAACGTAGTGCTTGAAGCAGCAGCTTTTGCAAAGCAGGAAAAGATTGATGTGGTGCTAGGCTTTGGTGGTGGCAGCTCGATGGATGTGGCCAAGCTGATTGCGATTTTGGCGCATCCTGAGCAGCATCAGACGCTTTCCTATCTGTATGGCGTCGATAATGCCACCGGGCCACGTTTAGCTCTAATTCTGGTTCCCACCACAGCCGGAACGGGCTCCGAAGTCACACCAATTTCGATTGTTACTACAGGTGAAACCACCAAAAGCGGCATTGTCGCGCCTATTCTCTATGCCGATATTGCTATTCTGGATGCGACTTTCACTCGGAATTTGCCGGCACAGATTACCGCTGCCACCGGAATCGATGCCATGGTACATGCCATTGAAGCCTATACCTCAAAACACAAGAAAAATCCTTATTCGGATATGCTGGCCAAACAGGCTTTAAGATTGCTGAATGCCAATCTGCCGCACGTACTGCAAGACGGATATGATTTAGATGCGCGTCAAAATATGCTGGTCGGTTCCATGCTGGCTGGACAAGCCTTTGCCAACGCACCGGTCGCTGCCGTACATGCGCTGGCTTATCCACTCGGTGGGCATTTTCATCTGTCGCATGGACATAGCAATGCTTTGGTGCTGACCGAAGTCTTAAAATTTAATGCACCTGTAGCCAAACAGCTCTATGCCGAATTGATGACCTGGTTAGATCCCCACAGTAAAGGTTGTCATGATGGACTGACCGATCTGTTTATTGATCATTTTAATAATCATCTGATACAGAGCGGCTTAACCTTAAAATTAAAGCAGTTAAATGTACCAGAACAGATGTTGATGGTTATGGCAGAAGATGCCATGCAACAAAGCCGGCTGTTGCAGAACAATCCACGCGAACTCAAGTTGGATGACGCTTACCAGATTTACCAGGCGATTTATGCCTAAATCTATTTCCACACTAAGCCTTGTCTAGCTGAGAGCGAATCCTGATGAAAGCCACGATCAAACAACGCGAACACTATGCCTTTTTCTTGCCCATTCAGACCCGCTGGGCAGACAATGACCTGTATGGCCACGTCAACAATGTGACTTATTACAGTTATTTTGACACCGCAGCCAATGCCCTGCTGATTCAGGAAGCGGCCTTTGATCCGAAATACTCTCCGATGATTGGGCTGGTGGTCAGCTCCAACTGCCAGTTTAATCAGGAACTGTCTTATCCGGAAATTATTGAAGTGGGCGTGGCCATTGAAAGCATGGGAAATTCATCACTGAGCTACGATCTGGCCATTTTTAAACGCAATTCGGATACAGCTGCAGCTCAGGGTAATTTTGTTCATGTATTTGTCGATCGTGAGACACGAAAAAGCACCCCGATTTCAGCCGAAATGCGGGATGCCTTATCTCGATTTGTTGTGCCTTAAAATCCAGTCTATTTCAGCTGAATATTTTGCAATTCACCATCGAACTGCTGCAACAGGTCACGTACCGCAGGTTCAGCCTGTAACAGCTCTTCAGCGCGTTTAAAGGCACGAGCCTTCCGCTGATGCTGCATGGTATAGGGTGTTAGCTGGTCCACACTTTCAAATTTCACCTGGAAATGAGTTTGCGGCCACTGCTGTTGTAAAGCAGCTTCCAGAGTATGTTGCAGTTGTGTCAAAAGTTGCTGGTATTGCTCAGGGATATGAAAAACGGATTGGCCATTAATCTGTCCGCTCATGACACCATACTGTGCCAGTTCCTGCACTGCTGGAGAAAGCTGGCTGTTACGGAACCAGTATTCCCATTTTTCGACGCTCCACTCACCCTCTAACATTTGCTCAGGGATTTTTAAAATATCCTGTGGCATCAGATTCTGCGTATTTAAATCTTGGGAAATGTCATCCGGTAGCGCAGTCTGAATCGGAGCGACTTCTTCAATCACAGGCTGAGCAATCGTTTCCTGTGAAAGTTCCAATTCCGGTGAGGCAAGACTAAATTCCTCATCAGCAGATATTTCTTGTGCTGCTTCGACATGAGTAACAGCATCTACAGGAATAAACTCTTCAAGCAGGAAATCATCCGAGCTGCTGCTTGTCGCCGGTGCTTCTACGCTACTCTCGATTTCATCAAAACCAAACAGGCCTTTGTCGTCATTTGGATCAAAAACGATCTGATCACTAGACTGTACTTCCTCAATCGCTGTCTGAATTACTCCCTGTTGAACAGGCTCAGGTGCATGATCATTAGTGGACTTTTCTTCATGGAGAAAATCATCTGAAGATGGTTCAGGCATTGATGGCGTATAAGCTTCCTCATCCGTCTCATCGTCCAGAGAGAAATCATCGAAGGTCGGTTCCGCTTCAAATGTTTTTGCTGTGACTGTTTCAGACTGCAATTGTGTCTGAATGGGCTGTTGTAGACGTGTAGGAGAAGCTGCTATTGGTTGAGTTGCGGCTTCATGAACGACTGGAACCTCGCTTGGCTGTAAGGGACGGAATGCCAATAAGCGTAGCACCGTCATCTCAAAACCTTGTTCCTGAGTCACCGCCAACTGTAAATCAGCGCGTCCTTTACATGCGACTTGATAATACAGTTGCAAATCCTGCGCCGAAATCAAACCGGATAATTGCATAATCTTTTGATTGATTTCAGCACTATATTTCAGACTTAAATCTGGCAGATATTGTAATAAAGCCAGTTCATGCAAAGTCGAAATTAACTGATCTAAAACCAGTGACACATCCAAAGCCTGCTGACGGAATTGCAGCAACAACTGACTGACCTGTGCTTTCTGGTTCTGGTGAATCGCCAGAATCAGATCATAAATAATGGTCCGGTCAATCAAGCCCAGCATGTCTTTGACATCCTGATGCTGAATCGCACCCTGACCATAGGCAATCGCCTGATCGGTCAGAGACAAGGCATCACGCAAAGAACCTTGAGCAGATTCGGCAATTTGCCAGATGGCATCCTGATCCGACTGAATACTTTCTTGGCCTAAAATCTGGGCCAGATGCTCGGTAATTTCATCAACAGCCAATGGGCGCAAAGTAAACTGCAAACAGCGTGAAATTACTGTAATTGGCAGCTTTTGTGGGTCGGTCGTAGCAAACAGGAACTTGACGTGCGCAGGTGGCTCTTCCAGAGTCTTTAATAAAGCATTGAAAGAATGCGTGGACAGCATGTGCACTTCATCAATCAGGTAAACTTTAAAACGACCTTGAGTCGGTGCATAAGGCACATTGTCGAGCAGCTCGCGAGTATCTTCAACCTTGGTGCGTGAGGCCGCATCGATTTCGATCAAATCGATAAAGCGTCCTTCGTTGACGGCGCTACAAGTCGCACAGACTTCACACGGTGTCGAGGTGATACCGGTCTCACAGTTCAAGCACTTCGCCAAAATACGTGCAATCGTGGTTTTTCCGACACCACGCGTTCCTGTAAACAAATAGGCATGGTGCAAACGGCCACGTTCGAGCGCGCTGGTTAAAGCACGTGAAACATGGTTTTGCCCCACCAATTCATTAAAATTACGAGGACGGTATTTTCGCGCAAGTACTTGATACATGTATGCTCCTTTTTACAGGTCTAAGCATACTGTTTTTTTAGTAAATAGTGAAATGAATGCCGGTTTATAAACAATAAAAATCCCTTGATCAAAATCATTGAAAAAGGGATATAAAACATATATTTTCTTAAAATCAGACCGATTCAAACAGGATAAAGTCACTTTGCATCTGGTAGCGTTTGCCTGTTTGATCTTCACGAATTTCCAGAACCTGCTTTTTCAGATCCACATAAACCAGATTGCGGGTATCGACATTCAGCAGTTCAATCTTTTGTTGCGTATCATCCTGAAAACGAATCGGCCCAGTAATGGTTTCAATCGGGTTATGCCCACTCAAGCTTTCACGTGATAACGTAAAAGTCCGATCATCATGCAAGCTCAAAGCAACAGCCATACCCGGACAATCGTCACAACTTGAAAAACATCCCATACAGGGTGTGGTGCCCTGATAATTCCCGACCCAGGCAGGAATCTGAGCTTTAGCCTCAATAGCAGTATTTGCCGTCGATTGGTTTTGATCCTGGCAGCCAAACAAGGCACTGCTTGCGACCAGAGGAATCATCAGCACTTTTTTCATCACTTCATACCACAGACTGGGAGTCACGCCAAAATAACATATTTTAAGGACTTTACTAAACTCCCCAATCAGGGATATTTAGCGCCAACCTTTACGTCCAGTCAGGACGGCATCAGCACAGCGTAAGGTTTCCTGTGTCAAACCCCACAGACGATAATCTCCGGTCAATGAACCTGTCGGGAAATTATGGGTATAGGCAAAACTTAAATTGCGCTCAGGGTCACACCAGGCTCCCGAACCATTAAAGCCCATATGACCAAAACCTTGCGAAGCTTTACCTAAAGTAAGCACCCGATGATAACCCAATCGCCAGTGCATCGGCAAAGGCATGACTCGATCGCGTTTTTTGCATTGAATCTGACTGAGACGCTGAAAAACTTCAGGCGAGATCAATTGCTGTCCTTGCCATTCGCCGCGATTGGCCAGCATGGCATAAATTTTTGCCAGACTCTCTGCGGTAAATACTCCATTGGCGGATGGAATGATTGCTTGCAGGCCTTGCTCACTAAAGAAACTGAAATTCCTCATTCCTTTGGGAATCATCGCATCCTGAAAATCCTGCGGATCTTGTCCACTCCAAATCAAAGCCCGCTCCATCAGATTCGGTTTTCTTGATCCTGTTTTTTTCGCAGGCTGCGATTGAGACTTGGCTGCTTTAGCTTTAAAAATCGGCAGTGCTACCCGAGCTAATTCATTGGTCGGCACACTGAAATAAGCACCATTCAACATCAAAGGCTGAACCAGATATGCCTGCATCAGTTCAGTTAAAGTTTTAGCTGTCGCTTTTTCTAATGCACCACCGACCTGCCAGCCAAAGGTCAGCGGTTGATAGGCCGCATCTGTTGCAACTTGAAAACGTGGTTCAGCCGCGGCAATTCGGTCTAGCATCTGCGGCCAGTCGGCCATTTCAGTGGCGTCGGCAATGATATTACGGATATCAAACAATCCGCTTTGATGACTCAGCATATGCGCCAGAGTAATATTTTCTTTACCGTTTTGCGCAAATTCAGGCCAATATTCTGCAACAGGCTGGTCATAATCAACCAGGCCCTGACTGGCCAGAATATGTGCCAGTGTCGCCAGCACACCTTTGCCCGTCGAATAACACAGCGACATGGTATCGGTTTGCCAAGCCTCAGATTCCGATTTTTTCCCGGTATAAATATCGACGACTTTTTGTCCCTGAAAATAGACAACAAGTGCCGCACCACCCTGCTCTGTGCGAGCATGCTGTAGGCGACTAAACTGATGGGCAAGGTCACGGAAATTTTCATTTACCGTTCCTTGGTAATGGGCTGTATCCGCAAATAAATAATCTTTGAGTGGCTGCATCATTCTATCCATAGAATATTGATTTCTTAAAAACAAAAAAGCCTAAATCAGGTTCAGGCTTTTATCGTACTTTAAATTGCGGTCACAGTTCCTGTGACATGCGGCTTCTGATTTTTGCTATTACGAATCAGGATTTCCGTATCATTAGCTGCTTTCGCGGTTAAGAATTGCACTTTGGAAGGCAGATATAAGGGCAGTTTAAACCAGACATCTGCTTCATAGGCATCGGGCAATGCCAGGCTGGACAAAGCTTTAGCCTTGGTCCACATACCATGCGCAATCGCCTGTTTAAATCCGAATGCCTTAGCCATTAGGGCATGAATATGAATCAGGTTAAAGTCGCCGGATGTCATGGCATAACGGCGACCCGTATTTTCTAGAATTTCCCATTCAGCATTCAGCTCATAATCGGGTGTCTTGTTTTCGACGATTTTGGCTGCAGCTTTGCCTTTACTCTTTTGACGGGACAGATAAGTGGTCAAGGCTTCCACCACCACTTCATCACCGACTTTTACTGTGGTGATGAAATCAAACTGTACACCTTTATCATGCGGCTGCAATTCACCAAACTTGCAAGACAATGTGAGAGATTCATTGACTCCGATTTTACGATACTGTTTGACCTGATTGCGGATATGCACCAGACCGAGAACCGGAAAAGGAAAAGCTTCAGCCGTCATCATATGCATTTGCAGGCTTTGTGAAAGAACTGTTAGATAAATGGCTGGAATATAGCCATTATTTTTAAAACCACAAACTTCATTATAGGCTTTCAGATGCTTTTGATCGACCTTGAATGAATCCACCACATATTCAACTTGCGGTAGAACTTTTTCAGCTTTTGGCTTTTTTAAAATCAAGCCCTGAATCACTTTTGGATAGGCTAAATAAGGTTTTGGAAGTTGACTAAAATGGCGAGTATTCATACTGAACCTTTGGAATATTTATCTTTATGACGTCCTTCTTTTTAAAAGAAGGAAGAATATCTTTTTAAATAAATCCCTCCCAACCTCCCTTTAACAAAGGGAGGAGTAGTCCCCTCTTTTGCAAAGAGGGATTTAGGGGGATTCTAAATTAAGCCCCTAACAGGCTCTGACCACACACACGCACCACATTGCCATTCAAACCTGAAGAGGCAGTCGAGGCAAACATCGCAATCGCTTCTGCCACATCAACAGGATGACCACCCTGACTCATGGAATTCATACGGCGTCCAGCTTCACGGATGGCAAATGGAATTGCTGCTGTCATTTGCGTTTCAATAAAACCCGGTGCCACAGCATTAATGGTTATACCATTTTTTAATGTCGGTGCTGTGAATTTCACCACACCAATCACACCTGCTTTAGAGGCTGCATAGTTGGTTTGACCCAGATTACCTGCAATACCTGAAATAGAAGATACACAGATAATACGGCCATTTGCATTTAGACCATCGTTGCAGAGCAAGTAATCATTGACGCGTTCAATTGCTGACAGGTTGATGTTAATGACCAGATCCCAAAGCTCAGGCTTCATATTGGCCAAAGTCTTGTCGCGGGTAATCCCGGCATTATGCACGATAATATCCAGACCACCCTGCGCCGCTGCCGCCTGTTTGATTTTCTCACCCGCATCGGCTGCAGTAATGTCAATCGCTAGTGTAGAGCCGCCAATTTCACCAGCGACACGATCCAGATCTGCCTGCTGTTGTGGGACATCCAGACAAATCACATGTGCGCCATCACGTGCCAGCACATGAGCAATCGCCTCACCAATACCACGGCTTGCTCCAGTTACTACTGCCGTTTTTCCTGCCAGTGGCTTACTCCAGTCCAAGTCTACTTGTGCTGCTGCCGATACACGAATAACCTGACCAGACACATAGGCAGAGCGTGGAGAAATTGCAAAACGTAGCACAGACTCAAGATTGGCTTCGGCACCTGCATCGACATAAATCAGGTTGGCTGCAATACCCTTTTTAAATTCTTTGCCCACAGATTTGACAAAACCTTCGAGCGCACGTTGTGCAATGGCCTGACTCACAGATTTTGCAGATTCAGGTGTTGTGCCGATCACGACCACACGACCAGAACTTTGAATCTGACGCGCAATCGGATTAAAGAATTCATAAAGTGATTTCAACTGCTCTGAATTTTCAATACCAGAAGCATCAAAAATAACCACTTTAAACTTGGATTCTTTATCGCCAGTATTAAATGCATTCAGGTTCAGACCCGATTTCGCCGCTGCCTGTTGCAGTTCCGCATTATTGCCTGCATAGCTATTGGCATGAATATTTGCCAGCACCTGAGCAATAGAACCGGTCAATACACTCGCAGGTGCAGCACCGAATAACACAGCGCCTTTTACCACTGGCGTTGCAGACTCGAAACGGTCTAGGGAAATTGGGGATGGCAGGCCCAGATTTTTAATGACAAATTTACCAATAGGAGACTTTGCGAAATTTTGGTACTGATCAGTCATGTTTATTATCTCTCATACAAATTAATTTTTGATCGATCTAAAGTTATCCTTTAACTTCAATATAATGCCAGATACTTATATTGCAATAGATCTACCAGATTCTACCCAATCATACTTGAGATATCTGGCAGATGACTTGACCTGAGCGCAGTCTGCAATGTCATTGTAGTCAATACAGCATATACTCATCTATGCTAATGTAAGCCACAAGAAGACGATCAATTTGCTTGGAAAAGCCTTATGAGCAAAACAACTCAAGAAAATCCAGCAGTCGAGAATTCCGCATCTCCAGCTGTGTCAAAATCATCAACGCGTGCTAAGCGTAGCACTAAAAACACGGATACAGCCGCTGCTGCAGCTAAAAGTCCGGCTAAAACTCCGCGTACCCGTCGTACAGCGAGCAGTAGCAGTCAGACGACATCAACTCAAACAGATTCAGTTTCAAAAACACAGCCTTCTGTTCAACAGGATAATAATATGAGCCAAAACACAGTTCGCCGCGTTGCTATTCTTGGTGGCAACCGTATTCCATTTGCACGTTCGAATGGTGCCTATTTTACTGCCTCTAACTCGGACATGCTGACCGCAGCATTAAATGGTCTGGTAGAGCGCTTTAATCTGCAAGGTCAACGTGTCGGTGAAGTGGTTGCAGGTGCTGTCCTGAAGCATAGCCGTGACTTTAACCTGACTCGTGAATGTGTTCTGGATACGGCACTGGCACCAGAAACCCCAGCTTATGATATCCAGCAGGCGTGTGGTACGGGTTTACAAGCTGCATTTTTAGTGGCAAACAAGATTGCACTGGGCCAAATTGAAGTAGGAATCGCCGGTGGTGTAGATACCACCTCTGATGCGCCCATTGCATTGGGTGACGGCTTGCGTAAAGCGCTGCTTGAATTGAACATTGCCAAAACTGCCAAAGACCGTTTAAAAGCCTTGACCAAAATTAATGTCAAAGAATTGATGGACGCACCTAAAAATGGTGAGCCACGTACTGGCTTGTCTATGGGTGATCATCAGGCGATTACCACACTGGAATGGGGTATTTCCCGTGAAGCGCAAGATGAACTTGCTGCATCTTCACACCAGAAAATGGCAGCAGCTTATGAAGAAGGTTTCTTTGATGATCTGATCACGCCATTCCTGGGTTTAGAGCGTGACAATAACCTGCGTGCTGATTCTTCAGTCGAGAAACTGGCGAAGCTTAAACCTGCGTTTGGTAAGGGCGATGCGCGTACCATGACTGCGGGTAACTCTACCCCACTGACAGATGGTGCTTCTTGCGTTCTGCTAGCGTCTGAAGAATGGGCAAAAGCCAATGGTCATGAAGTTTTGGCTTATCTGACTTTTCAGGAAACTGCAGCAGTTGATTTTGTCGAGAAGAAAGAAGGTTTATTGATGGCACCTGCTTATGCTGTTCCTCGCATGCTGGAACGTGCGGGCCTAAAACTTCAGGACTTCGACTATTATGAAATTCATGAAGCATTTGCTTCTCAAGTGCTGTCTACTTTAAAGGCATGGGAAGATCCAGCATTCTGTAAAGAGCGTTTAGGTCTGGATGCGCCACTCGGTTCAATTGACCGTGTAAAACTGAACGTGAAAGGCTCATCACTTGCAGCCGGTCATCCCTTTGCAGCAACTGGTGGTCGTATTATTGCGACGGCAGCCAAACTGATTGCTCAAAAAGGTTCAGGTCGTGTACTGGTATCGATCTGTGCTGCCGGTGGTCAGGGTGTTACAGCGATTATTGAAAAATAAGCTGCTACCTTGATTCAAAAAAGCTCCTCGATTGAGGAGCTTTTTTATACCTTTTACCTACTGTATTGGCATTGGATTATTTTTAAAGTATTCGTCAACTTTATTCCAAGGTGCTGTTGATGCTACACCCCTCACAATGTTTTGATTAACCCCCTGGCACAGCGCTGCATCGGGAGTGAGGTGGAATGCGTTAACATTTGGATCCATATAAGGCAGTGAACCAGGACGGCGCTGGAAGTAGAAGTTCAACCAATCCACCATCGGCTCGAAGCCATGTGATGACATCGCCCATGCGCTATTATGTCCCCCCCAATGATGTCCGAATTCATGCGCAATAATACGAAAACCTGATAAACGATAGTGACCATAGAATAGCCAAGTATCGACACCCAGCACGGTACCGCCACCAAGACCACCACCCATATTGGTAATACCAAGATTAATCTCGTTACGATTTAAAATCTCTTTGTAGATACGAACATAGTCTTCAGGCATATAAATACCGTTTGGCCCATCGACTTGACCTGCATTACCAAAGAAATCATGGCCCATCACTGCTTTATGATTAAACCAGAGGTTTTCAAATTCAGGGGTACTGAGCATGTATGCTAAGTTCGTCATCATGATGACCCATTCACGCGCATAGACAGGCGTTACTCGACACCATTTGCCTGGTTCGTCATATTTACCAAAATAGATTTTCCATTTTGCCTGAATTTTATTGAGCTTTTTCACATGCTCGTCTGTTTCAGAAGTCACATGTAAATCGAAAATATCACTTGGTATCAGCGTGGTCTGACTTAAACCTGCCAACTGAATTGAACCACTGCCATCTGCAAGCGGGAAGCGGGATTGATCATTCAATTTAATACGCCAATCTCAACTTAAAATGAGTTTTTCGAGTTGAATTGGCGAATGGCCAAGCTTCTTATTCAAAACAACGCAGACGGTGTGTGACAGAATCTTTCTGATAAAGCGATGTGATAAATGCCATAAATCTTTTGCTCTTACTTTTTGGATATTAAAGCGATCTACCAACTGGCCAATGACGGTCTCAATTTTTCTTCTAGCCTTCATCAACACTCTCATTGATTCTTTAGGTCTGAGATCAAGCATATTCTTTCTAAATGGTGTCTGTAAATCAACATATTGAAATTTATAGTATTCGATTAAGCTTGGTCTTAAATAGCCTTTATCTGCTCCCAATAATCCATGAATGTGTGTTGTAATTTCTGGTGCAATATCACGCTCATCAACATTCGCCAGGGCAAAAGTGTAGCCTGTGACCATACCATCAAAATTAATCACGATATGTCCCTTAAAACCATAGTATTTTTCCTGTTGAGCTGCACAATAACTAAAGCCTGCATGTTCTTTGAAGTTTTTATGTCTTTTTGCTCGACTATAGCGACAGACAGGAATAGGAAATCCATCAATAAAATGAATATTATCCTGACCATAATATGTAGTTAAGCGAGCTATGATTTTCTGATTGATCTGCCATAAGTTTGCACAATGTTTACAAAAATTAGGATATGACCCCAGTTTTGGAAACCAAGCTAACCAGTTGTTTTTAAAATACATCCAGATACTTTTATCTGTATCCATTCCAAGGAATTCACCCACAATTTGCATTGTGATAATTTCAATATCGGTAAGAGCGGGTGGAAAGCCACGAGTTCTGAGTGGTTTATTAACAACAATTGGATATAGCTCATCTATAATTAAATAGACAAAGATGATAAATTCTTCAATGGACATAACTGTAATTTTATTTTCTTGGTCGAAATTAAAGTGAGGTTATGTCCTTCTCATTTCAATGACTTAAAAAGTTGAGATTGGCGTATTTAATATTAAATTTTGCAGTGGAAAATGGCGTAAGCTCATCTAAATCTGCAAGTATAACCCAATCATCTGAATGACGGATTTTGGCGCGAATTTGTAAATTTCGAACAGGAACAGCGCTATAACTTTTAAGCGTTAAAGCGTTGCTACTCAGCTCTGCCGATAAAATCCGATTCATATACACATGACGTTCAGCACTATTGGTCAGCGCCTCCCAAGATTCACCATCTTGCAATACAAGTGTTTGATTTTGTGCTTTAGATTCAGTCAACAATAATGCAGAACTCAGCTGTTTGGTCTTATTTTGCTGTAATGTGACCATTGGCAAGAGCTTAACCCTTTGATTAGACAAATGAATCAACTGTTGGCCATACACCGCAACATCACCTGCTCTTTCGATATGACTGCTTTCAGCTTGCCCTTTCAGGATATATTTTTTGGGTGGTGTTTCAAAAAGTATGCTGAAACAAAGCAGGTTGAATTTTGATAAAATAGAGAAATGCGAATAACTCTAGAAATCAAATGTCCAACCTGCCTCAGTGACAGTATAAAGAAAAATGGCATCAA
>NZ_VPEC01000092.1:0-4195 GCF_013417355.1 Acinetobacter sp. YH12255 | reverse complement strand
AGTTTTATGATAACTTTACTGTTAAAAGAAGTCTAGACAACCTTGTTTTATGCTTGGATATAAGGCTTATTTTAAAATAATAGTAGTGAAGATTTTCTAAAATTAACATAATACACCTTATACGAAACGTCCAAAAAATTTCCTTTTAAAACAATGTTTTATATCTGTAAAAACAGCCTAAGCACGCTCTCTTAGGCTGTTTTAGCAATTTTTCTTGTTCCACGCTCAATAAGTAAGCAATGTTCCACGGTTTTATTCAGTTTTAATAAACCTCATCCGGTTTTTTGATGAGTCATTATTTCATGTGCTTGCACTGAAATTGGCTCATCAAAAAATTGGAGTCCTGGCTAACCATAAGGAAGGAAAAAACGGCTCAGGAAGCCTCTCTTTTTAGGTTCAGGCTCAACGTGTTCTGGGACAGGGATACGTTTGTTCTCTGGAGTAGTCAATCCGTCATCTTTAGGTGGAACGACTATTACCTCTTCCTTCATTTCTACAATGGGAGCTGATTGAGGGAGTTCGAGTTCACTAGGGTCTTGAATCTTTGGTTTGGGTGCTTCCAGTAGACGTTGCATCGTCTCAATTTGATTTTGATAAAAGGATTCACGCTCTTTTGCATCATCAAGCTGATTTTTCAGCATGTCTATCTGTTGCCTAAGTAGTAAAACTTCTGCCGAATTTGGACTGTCTATTTTTACAGATTCTTTTACATCTAGTTTTTTTGAAGGTTCGCCAAAAACACGGATAGCTTCAGCCAGATCAATTTTATTATCAGAATTTTTACTTAAAATTCCTTTCTTTATGTTGTTGTAAATCGTTTGTCTATTGATATTGTAAAGCTTAGAAAGCTCAAGAACTGTAAGGCTTTTCATGCTGTAAATCTATGCCTAACTCTGTCAAAAGTTGTTGTCTATTAGACTGCCTAATAGACAAATGATCAAGTATAAATTTTAGGCAGCTTGATAGCCAACTTTTTGAAGATAAGGGAATAATTCTTGGAATTTTTCACTATCTTGAAGCATTTCAGCAATACGTATAGCGAATTGTGGATAGCTTTCTGTACCCTGAGAATACTTACCCATTTCTGGTAGTTCGGAAAGTTTAGTAGCGAATAAGTGGCGTTGCTTATCTGTCATTCTCGAGAACAGATCAGTTGTATTAGGGTCTCTATTAGTTTCTATAGATCGAATAGTTGCTTTCTTTGGCTTAAAGCTAAAAGAAAATCCTGAGATTGAACGACCTTTTTTATGCTGTTCGTATTTAACAGTTATATCTGAAAATTCGTTGATTTGATCTACTGCAATATCTAAAACACGTCTCTTAAATGCTTCCATTCGAGTGTATTCGTTAACACCTATACCAAGTTGGCTACGAAATTTATTTAATTCATAAACAGGCGTTTTCCCTACAGACTTCCATTGCATTAAGAGCTCATAAAGACGTACTGCATAAACGCTTTTGAAGTCAGCAGTTTTTTTCAAATGATAACTAGTAAAATACTGTTCAAACCCATCTATTTTAGTGACATGTTCAATTACCACACGAGTTAAGGTAACTAAAATTCTTCCTTCACCTTTCCGATAATTAGCATCTTGAATCCAGCGACTTTTTGTTAAAGTTCCATCTTCATTGGTAATCGTAAATTGTCTTTTAAAAAGAGAATCTTCTGCTTCAATTAATGCTAAATAAGCTGCATCTGGAGAAACGTTAAATGCTTTAGCATATCTAAGAGCATTTAATTCTAAAGGTTCATCTGTTGATAATCCTTGTCCAGTCTCACGAGCGTCTACAATTGCGAGCTGAAGTAAACGGGTTTCGCTTAAAGTAAGTGTCTGTAAAGCTTGTACAAGTTTATTAGATTTTACGACTAAGTCTGTCATGTCATTCTATTTAGCAACAATTTTATTGTGTTGCTATAACAACATAATAAATATTTGTTGTCAAATACCGAGGAAACGTTGCTATATAACCGAGGAAACGTTGCTATATAACCGAGGAAACGTTGCTATATAACCGAGGAAACGTTGCTATATAAAGCTTGAAATCCTTATAAATAAAAGGATTCAGTCGAGTTAAAAACATTTAAAAACTTTAAAAATAATTAAAAGCATATTTCATGAAAAATTGCCCTTGGTTTTCGCTTCGCTCAAACTCTATTGAATCTCGCTCTCGCTCGATTCGTTGGGGCAATTTTTGGTTAATCCCTAGGTAACTTCAATAAAAAGCAAAAGCAACTCGGAATTCGCTTCGCTCATAAGCTTTTTTTCTCGCTTCGCTCGGTCTAGGAATAAAACTTGGAAAGTTCGCACCCATTCGGGATGCTCTGTAGGGTAGGTGATTAATGGATAGGGAGCTTGTAATCAGGGAAAGGAAAGGGCAAATTTTCTCAGTTCGCTCGTAGACACTCGCTCTGTTTAACGACTCATGCCACGAGATTTCATTTTAGGCGCATGTTGCTGTGCTTTGAGTTGTTGTTCTTGTCTGAGTTTCAGCTGTTGTTCTGCTTTGATCTCATTCACACATTTTTTAATGACTTGATAGGTTGAGTATAGATTCTGGTATTGCTTGGCTTTGGCCGGATGTTGTTGTTGGTACTGCTTCCAGGCATGTTCTTTAAACTTTTCATTTTCCAATAAATCCTTCACACCATGTTTTTTCTGGTGTTCATGCTGACCTTTCAGTTTTTTGTGTTCTTGGTAAATCGCATCACGTTGGGCTTCCCAGGCTTTTTTTCCAAACAGTAAGGGTTTGTTCTGGGTTAATTGGTTGTGTTGATCCACCAGGCTTTGCAATTTGTCATGACTTTGCTTGAGTCCGCTTTTCACGATCTCCTGGGCGAGCTGCTGATTGAACTCGTTTTTATGCTTTTGCATCTTGCCCAGGGTGTTTTCTGCCTTTTTAAAAACATCCTGCATAAAATGCAGGTCTAGATTCGCCTCTTTTGCGCTTATTTCGCCTTGTAGCAATTTGACTAGGGTTTCTCTCTGTTTTTCCTCAAACAGGGCTTTTTCGTCAATTGGTGGCGTTTTAGCGCTATTTTTGATTTGGATCTGCTGTTCAGTTTTCAGTTTTCTGAGTTTTATCTCATTTTCAGCAATCAGCAGGTCCATATTTTTGCCGTATTGCAGCTGAGCCTGATTTCTCTGTTTGATTTCATCATTGCTTCGGCTGATTTCGGTCTCAATCCCTTTTCGGCGCAGCTCGGTGACTTTCGGTCCTTCGTGCAGGGTGGCTTCCAGGCCATTCTCCTGGTCTTTGTAGCTGCGGTGGTCAACCCGGGCGGTGGACCCGGCCAGATCCAGGTGCATATTGCAGATATTGGCAAAGTGTTCGCGCCAATGTTCGATTTCTCCACTGTGTTTCTGATCCAGTTCCCGGGTTTTCTCGGTAAAACCTTCGGGAGTGAGCTTGCGTGTGCTCATCAGGATATGGGCGTGATAATTGCGTTCATCACTGCCGGATCCGGTATGCGGTGCATGGATACAGGCATCGACGGCCACCTGATGTCTGTCTACGATACTGGCGCATAGTTCTTCGAGCATGGCCAGGCGTTGTTCCTGGTTCAACTCACTTGGAAAAGCAATTTCAAATTCCCGGGCGACTGTCGAGTTTTTTCTGGTTTCTCGTTGTTCCACTTCGTTCCAGAGTTTTCCCCGGTTTTTTAAATACTCTGGTGCGCCTTCGGGTAAATAAATTTCTTTGTATTCCACACCAGTTTTTCGGCTGTAGTCATGTTCTCGGCCTTCACGTTCGCAATAGATCTTTTCACCTGCCCGATAGGCAATCGCAGCAGTGGCGGAACGCCCTGCTGATCTTGCTACGGTTTTAACTGAAAAGTGGTAAATCGCCATGTCTGTTTTTCGCTTTTAAATTTTCACGTAGTGAAATACAACCGTGAATACGGTTGTCGGGGTATTGGGGGAGACCCCAATCGTACTTGCAAACAAAGTTTGCATAAGTGCGCTCTTCGAGGAAAACATTACTATACATATAGCACCTTGAATGCATATTCAAGTGCGCTTATGTTAGGGATGGTTTCCCAGGATGATGGTATTGGATTAATGAGCGTTACTGAAACACTAGACAGCAAAATCAAAGCACAGGAAGAAAAGCTAAAGCAGTTAAAGGCTCAAAGACAGGCAGCACTGGCAAGAGAACGTGCTAAAGAGAAAGAACAAGCTCGAAAGGATGATAC
>NZ_VPEC01000091.1:0-4304 GCF_013417355.1 Acinetobacter sp. YH12255 | reverse complement strand
TTCGCAAGAGATGCGATGGATGTCTGGTTATTTGTAGTCATAAATTTTAGTCCCCACTTGTTTTTAAGTGGGGACTAAATTAAGGCTTATAGGATGAATTCATAAGGTGTGTTCAGCGGACGCTTACAGTGAAGCTCAAAAAGCAGGATTTGAACCTAATATTGTCTGTAAAAGTAGCCAATGGGATTTCATAGTAAAAATGGTAGAGGCAAATATGGGCATAGCTATTCTTCCAGAAATTTACTGTAGAAAATTTAGTAACTTAAAAAAAATATACTTCAATAGTGATGATATGACCTGGCAATTACATATGGCTTGGCATAAAGGATTAGAGATCTCTCATGCAACAAAAGCCTGGTTAAATTTAGTAAATAAATATAGTCATGAAATAAGTCTTTAAAATTACATTTAGCATAAAATCTCTTATGCGAAGTCCAATATTAAATTAATCCCTTCACAAGGAAGAAGCTTGCTACAATGACCAATAAAACTGCAAAGCATTTCTTTAACATTGCTGGTGATAAAGCATGTGCCGCCTTCGCACCAAACTTAGCCGTAATGAAACTCATGATGCTAATGCCAATAAATGCATAAATATGCACATAACCAATGGTATTAGGTACATTAATCTCAGCATTTATACCAAAAATAATAAAACCTAATGCACCAGCAACAGCAATGGGGAGTCCACATGCCGCAGATGTTCCAACCGCCTTCTGCATGACCACACCATAGCGATTCAGGTACGGAACCGTCAGGCTACCGCCACCAATCCCAAAGATTGCTGATGCAACTCCAATCACACTACCAGCAGCAATTTGTTGACCTGATGAAGGTAAAGTTTTCGTTGGATCAATTACTTTTTTGGCACCTGTAAACATGGTATAGGCAACCCAAATCAGAAATAAGCCAACAATGATTTGTAGATGTAATCCTGATATCAAACCTGCAATACCCGCCCCAAAAAAGCAACCAATCGCCATGGGTGGTGCTAGATTTTTAAATACCGACCAAATCACAGCCCCATTTTTATGATGCGCCATCAATGAGCTAATCGAAGTAACAACAATGGTTGCTAAAGATGTGCCTAATGCGAGGTGCATAACCACATCGGGGTCATAACCCATTTGAGTAAAGACAATAAAAAGCAGTGGCACAATAATCGTACCACCGCCGACACCAAACAGCCCTGCTGCAAAACCAGCAAAAGCACCGATGACTAAAAAGGTTATAAGTTCCACAATAGACTAACTTTAAAAAATGAAAGGATTAAGGCGTTGAATTAAGCGTGTTCCAACTGACCCACTTGATGATAAGCACGGTTAAAATACACCAGGCTTTCTTCTTGATCGCTTTGTTGAACTTGAAGCACACGACACATGAAAATACTGTGTGTACCCACTTGCTGAATGTCCTGAATTTCACAGTCAAAACTGACCAAGGCATCTTGCAAAATAGGTGAACCAGTTTCCAACGCACTCCACTCACCTAAGTTGAAACGCTCTTCAGAACTGAATTTACTTGAAGCAAAAGCATTTGAAAGCTGTTCATGCTGAGTACTTAGTACGTTTACAGCCAAGACTTTATTTTCAACAAAATGGGCATGTGAACGGGAGGATTGATTCATACAGACCAATAACGTTGGCGGTGTATCCGTCACGCTACATACGGCAGATGCAGTAAATCCATGCATACCTGCTTTACTCGCAGTCGTAATAACATTCACTGCTGTGGTGAGTAAAGACATTGCATTTCTAAAGTCTGTTGCTTCAATCATCTCTTTCATCTCAAATGTACATATCACGTGCTCGTGCTTTAAGTAGAACAAATCATCTTGCAATAATTTGCCCCTGCTTCGCACGAGACTACGTTTGATTAAGCTTCTAGCTCTTTACGAACAATGGCAGCACCTGCGCTTAAAGCCTCAAGCTTGCCACGTGCAACTTGGCGAGAAAGTGGTGTCATACCACAGTTGGTTGAAGGATAGAGTTTATCTGCATCAACAAATTGAAGTGCTTTACGTAAGGTATTCGCCACTTCTTCTGCAGTTTCAACTTTGCTAGTTGCTACATCAATGGCACCCACCATCACTTTCTTACCACGGATCAATTCAATCAAATCCATTGGTACACGTGAGTTTTGGCATTCAAGTGAAATAATATCGAGCTTAGATTGTTGTAGTTTCGGGAATGACTCTTCGTATTGACGCCATTCATTACCTAAAGTTTGTTTCCAATCTGTATTGGCTTTAATGCCGTAACCATAGCAAATATGAACTGCAGTTTCACATTTTAGACCTTCAAGTGCACGTTCTAAGGTTGGTACACCCCAGTCATTCACTTCATCAAAGAATACGTTAAACGCAGGTTCATCAAATTGGATAATGTCTACGCCTGCTGCTTCAAGTTCTAAAGCTTCTTGGTTCAAAATTTTGGCAAATTCCCAAGCCAGTTTTTCACGGCTCTTGTAGTGTCCGTCAAAAAGTGTATCAATCATGGTCATTGGACCAGGCAACGCCCATTTAATTGGCTGACTGGTTTGGCTGCGTAAAAATTTCGCATCGTCTACAAACACTGCTTTTTTACGAGAAACTTCACCCACAACTGAAGGTACACTTGCATCATAACGATTACGAATACGCATGGTTTCACGCTTTTCGAAATCTACACCTTCAAGATGTTCAATAAACGTGGTTACAAAGTGCTGACGGGTTTGCTCACCATCACTCACGATATCGATACCTGCAGTGACTTGCTCATGTAATGATAATTTCAAAGCATCACGTTTAGCTTCTAATAATTCTTCGCCTTCAAGCTTCCATGCAGACCATAATTTTTCAGGTTCAGCTAACCAAGACGGTTTTGGCAAGCTACCCGCAGTTGAAGTTGGGAGTAAAAGTTTCGGTTGTGTAAGCGCCATGTCTAATCTTCTTTGTCTAAATTCGTAAATCTGTTTATCAATTTAATGGATTAAGCAGCTGTTTCGACTTCGAAATTTGCAGCCCATTCATTTAAAATGTCTTGATAAGGCTTAATGAAGTTTTCTTCCGTCCATTTACCTTGTTTAACTGCAAGCTCACCACGTTCCACACGGTCATAGACCACACGTGTAAGTGAATAATCGCCATAGCTTAGACTTGGTTGATACACCACACCTGCAGGAGAGTTGGTGTTGTAAATTTCAGGACGATAGATCCGTTGGAAACTTTCCATGGTCGCAATAGCACTGATCAATTCAAAATCAGTATAATCACGGACTAAATCGCCAGCGAAATAGAATGCTAATGGTGCATTACCACCTTCTGGTTTAAAGTAGCGTACACGTAAACCCATTTTGGCAAAATATTCATCGGTACGTGAATATTCATCATTTTTGTATTCCACACCCAAAATAGGATGTACGTTGGCTGTACGGAAATACGTTTTAGAGGTTGAAACGCTTAAGCAAATGACAGGTTGTTTTTTAAATTCTGCTTTAAATACATCTGAATTGACTAAATGTTGATAAAGCTTGCCATGTAGATTGCCAAAATCTTCAGGTTTTTCACCTACACCACAACCCAATTGTGGCAATACCACGCTGAAGTCGTAATCACGCACATAAGATGAGAAGCTATTGCCGATCATGCCTTCAATACGCTCACCTGTTTGATGGTCAATCACAACACTTTTAAGTGTTTCAATAAATGGGAAAGTTTGACCATTACCTTCAATATCAATTTCCGCAGAAATAATGTCAATCTCAAGTGAATAGCGATCACCTTTCGGGTTATCAACGGTTGCCAAGCTATTAAAACGGTTGTTGATCATCGCAAGGGTACGACGCAAGTTTTCTTCACGGCTTTCCCCACGTGCCAAATTGGCAAAGTTTGTGGTTAAACGTGTGTTTTCTGCTGGTGTATAATTCTCATCAAAACGGATACGTTTAATTGAACACTCAAATGCTGTACTCATGGAGATTGCCACCTAAAAATTTTATAAAAAGTTAAATTTCTGAATGGCTATATTTAAACGTGAATAAGAAAGTGAGTAAAACGATATAAATTCAGCTTAAGATGAGAAATACTCATCTTAATAAATTAAAGATGCTGAGGATTTTTAGTTATTCAGTAAGCTAAGCGGCTATCTAAAATCTTTATCTGAAATTGGTAATGTTTTTTGCAACTCTACCAAAGATAGAACCGTACCGGGTTTGTCGGAGAGTCAATATTCTGAGAGACTATTCCGATGAAAAAACCAAACTATACCCCTGAAATCAGAGAAAGAGCGGTTCAATTACTAATTGAATCTGAAAAAGATTATCCA
>NZ_VPEC01000090.1:0-4344 GCF_013417355.1 Acinetobacter sp. YH12255 | reverse complement strand
GTAAATTTTCAGCGTTGCTGGCTCCCCGTCAGCCGGATTGGGTTGCATCGCAGGGGTGTCGAAAGAGTCAACTGCGGTCCAAAGCTGTTGGACTTGGGTGAAAAGGGCGTTTATTCTTCCTATACGTCGATCGATTGAATGAAGGACATATACAATCATTTCTCCGACATTTGGTTATGGAGCGAAAAGTTTCAATATCTTATCAAAACCAGGCAATCAATGCGATTAAGTTTTATTACGAACGTGTTTTGGGTGGACAACGGAAAACATATTTCATCGAAAGACCAAAAAAAGAAAAAACACTTCCTGTTGTGATGAGTGAAGAAGAAACCATTCGGGTACTACGCGCTATTGAAAACGTGAAACACAAGGCTATTCTGATGACTATTTATTCGGCAGGTTTGCGCATTTCTGAATGTATAAACCTGAAAATAAAAGACATTGACTCCAAGCGCATGCAAATTCGTATAGAACAGTCAAAAGGAAAAAGAGATCGTTATACCATTTTATCTGAGAAAACATTAATTATTTTAAGAACATACTTTATGGAATATAAACCAAAAGATTATTTATTTGAAGGTCAAAAAGGTGGCGCATACTCAAGCCGAAGTATTCAAAACATTTTTAAAGCAGCTGTTTTAAAAGCAAAGATTCAAAAGGAAGTTACTGTACATACCTTACGACATAGCTTTGCAACGCATTTGCTTGAGAATGGTACGAGTTTACGTTATATTCAATCGTTGTTAGGTCATTCAAGCAGTAAAACAACTGAGGTTTATACACATATTACCACCAAGGGAATGGAACAATTAAAAAGTCCGATGGATTTGTTAGATATATAGAAAGGATTTGTATATTTGAGCAAAACTTAACAAAAAGCACTATGAATATAAATCCTTTTGAGAGAGTAGAAACGAACGGTAAACGGTTGAAAACGGATTTGTCACTGATAATGAAAGGTTTAGCAAAATAAGATATAGTGGATATATACGCCATTTGGCGTATAGCCACTTGTTATGTGCCATTTTTGAATGACAATGCGAATAGATACGGACAAACAAATGAATTTACTTAGTGATAAGAACGTTGCAATAATTGGTGGTGGACCCGTTGGACTGACTATGGCAAAATTATTACAGCAAAACGGCATAGACGTTTCAGTTTACGAAAGAGACAACGACCGAGAGGCAAGAATTTTTGGTGGAACCCTTGACCTACACAAAGGTTCAGGTCAGGAAGCAATGAAAAAAGCGGGATTGTTACAAACTTATTATGACTTAGCCTTACCAATGGGTGTAAATATTGCTGATGAAAAAGGCAATATTTTATCCACAAAAAATGTAAAGCCCGAAAATCGATTTGACAATCCTGAAATAAACAGAAATGACTTAAGGGCTATCTTGTTGAATAGTTTAGAAAACGACACGGTTATTTGGGATAGAAAACTTGTTATGCTTGAACCTGGTAAGAAGAAGTGGACACTAACTTTTGAGAATAAACCGAGTGAAACAGCAGATTTGGTTATTCTTGCCAATGGTGGAATGTCGAAAATAAGGAGCTTTGTTACCGACACGCAAGTTGAAGAAACCGGTACTTTCAACATCCAAGCTGATATTCTTCAACCGGAAATAAACTGTCCCGGATTTTTTCAGCTATGCAACGGCAACCGATTAATGGCGGGACATCAGGGCATTTTATTGTTTGCCAATCCCAATAATAATGGTGCATTGTATTTAGGAATTAGTTTTAAAACGCCCGATGAATGGAAAAATAAAATTCCCTTAGATTTTCAGGACAGAAACAGCGTTGCCGATTTTTTATTGAAAAGATTTTCCAAATGGAGTGAAGTTTACAAACAATTAATACGTTCGGTATCAACATTTCAATGCTTGCCCACAAGGAAATTTCCTTTGAACAATGATTGGAAAAGTAACCGTCCATTACCCATAACAATGATTGGCGATGCTGCTCATTTGATGTCGCCTTTTGCAGGACAGGGTGTAAATACGGGATTATTGGATGCTTTGATATTGTCTGAAAACCTTACAAACGGAGAATTTACAAGTATTGAAAATGCCATCGAAAACTACGAACAACAAATGTTTGTTTATGCAAAAGATACGCAGGACGAATCGACAGAAAACGAAACCGAAATGTTTAGTCCCAATTTTTCGTTTCAAAAATTATTGAATCTATAAACAGTAAGAAAAAACGGCTACTAACAAGCAGTTTTGCAATAGTGGGGCAGAAGTGCAAAATTGAACTTGTGTGCTTCTATCAACTTTTGTACATTAGCTGCCAGTTTAAGATGGGTGCATTTGAGTATGCCCAAAGGAGCCCGCAAGTATGCGCAGGACGAAGCCAGTAGCCGCGCCGATGGTGGCGCGGGTCTATCTGCGCGTCAGCACCGACGCGCAGGACTTGGAACGCCAAGAGGCGATCACTACGGCCGCGAAGGCCGCCGGCTACTACGTCGCCGGCATCTACCGTGAGAAGGCATCCGGCGCACGCGCCGACCGGCCTGAGCTGCTGCGCATGATCGGCGACCTACAGCCCGGCGAGGTGGTCATTGCCGAGAAGATCGACCGCATCAGCCGCCTACCTTTGCCCGAGGCCGAGCGCCTGGTGGCCTCGATACAGGCCAAAGGCGCACGCCTGGCCGTCCCTGGCGTGGTCGATCTATCCGACCTGGCGGCCGAGGCCCAGGGCGTCGCCAAGATCGTGCTGGAAGCCGTGCAGATCATGCTTTTTCGCCTGGCCTTGCAGATGGCCCGCGACGACTACGAGGACAGGCGCGAACGCCAGCGCCAAGGCATTGAGTTGGCCCGCCAGGCCGGGCGGTACAAGGGCCGCCGTGCTGATCCGAAGCGCCGCGCCCAAGTTGTCGCGCTGCGCAAGTCCGGCTACAGCATCAACAAGACCGCCGAGCTGGCCGGGTACAGTGCGGCCCAGGTGAAACGGATATGGGCCGAGGTCAGCCAGGCCGAAGCGAAGCAGCACGGCGCGTTCGTGGAGGACGCATTGACGGAAGCCGATGCCCTGGCCGCTGTCGGCCAGGATGAGCGCCAGGAGGAAAGGGCATGAAGAAGCCGAACCAAGACGACGAGCCGTTTTTCATCACCGAGGAGATTGCGGCCGAAATGATCGCCGGCGGCTATGAGTTCGAGCTGCCGCCCATTCCTTGCACCATCCGCCTACGCGACGTGCTGGAGCGCATGACCGATGCTGAGCTAGCATTGCAGCCGGGCGAGATCGCCGACCAGGAGCGTGAACGCTGCCGGCGCAAGCCGTGTTCAACCTCATGATCTGGTCATGGTATTTTTCATGGCACTGAGCCTGATAGTTCTTGCAAATTGTTGTCACTAAAGGGTTTTGTGTGCTTGTTTACAATCGAGTGGGAGTGACGGGCACTGGCTGGCAATGTCTAGCAACGGCAGGCATTTCGGCTGAGGGTAAAAGAACTTTCCGCTAAGCGATAGACTGTATGTAAACACAGTATTGCAAGGACGCGGAACATGCCTCATGTGGCGGCCAGGACGGCCAGCCGGGATCGGGATACTGGTCGTTACCAGAGCCACCGACCCGAGCAAACCCTTCTCTATCAGATCGTTGACGAGTATTACCCGGCATTCGCTGCGCTTATGGCAGAGCAGGGAAAGGAATTGCCGGGCTATGTGCAACGGGAATTTGAAGAATTTCTCCAATGCGGGCGGCTGGAGCATGGCTTTCTACGGGTTCGCTGCGAGTCTTGCCACGCCGAGCACCTGGTCGCTTTCAGCTGTAAGCGTCGCGGTTTCTGCCCGAGCTGTGGGGCGCGGCGGATGGCCGAAAGTGCCGCCTTGCTGGTTGATGAAGTACTGCCTGAACAACCCATGCGTCAGTGGGTGTTGAGCTTCCCGTTTCAGCTGCGTTTCCTGTTTGCCAGCCGGCCCGAGATCATGGGGTGGGTGCTGGGCATCGTTTACCGCGTCATTGCCACGCACCTGGTCAAGAAAGCGGGCCATACCCACCAAGTGGCCAAGACGGGCGCGGTCACCCTGATCCAGCGTTTTGGATCGGCGCTCAATCTGAATGTTCACTTCCACATGCTGTTTCTCGACGGTGTGTATGTCGAGCAATCCCACGGCTCAGCGCGTTTCCGCTGGGTCAAGGCGCCGACCAGCCCAGAGCTCACCCAGCTGACGCACACCATCGCCCACCGGGTGGGTCGCTATCTTGAACGGCAAGGCCTGCTGGAACGGGATGTCGAAAACAGCTATCTGGCCTCGGATGCGGTGGATGACGACCCGATGACACCCCTGCTGGGGCACTCGATCACTTACCGTATCGCTGTCGGTTCACAGG
>NZ_VPEC01000089.1:0-4406 GCF_013417355.1 Acinetobacter sp. YH12255 | reverse complement strand
TAATAGGATTTTGCTGATCTAAATGCTTTTGATGCCAGGCACGAAGTGTTTCAGGAGTACAACCAATCTTAGGCGCAATTGCTGTGATTGCAGCCCAAGTAGAAGGATAATCTTTTTCAGATTCAATTAGTAATTGAACCGCTCTTTCTCTAATTTCGAGGGTATAGGTTGGTTTTTTCATCGGAATAGTCTCTCAGAATATTGAGTCTCCGACAAACCCGGTACGGTTCATTGTTTGTGTTTGGACAAAAGTGATGAATGCAGACCGTTTTGATGTGAAGAAATCATGATCTGAATATTTAAGATAAAAAACCGGCTTTAAGCCGGTTTTTTTATTTAACTTGTAGAATCAATGGTTAATTAAATGGTTACTAAAAAGCAATCACTCTAAATATAAAACAGATTTAACAATAACTTATAAAAATATATGATGCGTATGATACGCATCATATGAATATCGCTTAAATTTGCTATAATTGAATTGAGCAGTGCCATTTGTGGTTAGGTTAAAAATTCATGAGTCTTACTGAAATTAAGGTACGTCAAGCTAAACCAAAGGAAAAAATCTATTTTCTGGCAGATGATGACGGCTTAAGTTTGAAGGT
Organism: Acinetobacter sp. YH12255; assembly: GCF_013417355.1. NCBI lineage: Bacteria > Pseudomonadati > Pseudomonadota > Gammaproteobacteria > Moraxellales > Moraxellaceae > Acinetobacter > Acinetobacter sp. YH12255. Next base: position 3,801 of record NZ_VPEC01000089.1, on the reverse strand, counting down.
AGAACCAAACGGACGTAAATCTTGGAGTTACCGCTATTCACTTGCAGGGACAAATAAACGTCCTCGCATGAAGTTGGGTGAATATCCTGTAATGTCCTTGAAAGAGGCCAGATCAGTCCGGGATGAATATAAATTTAATGATTATCAAAATAAACTGCTGCATAAAAAAGACATCAAAACTTTTCAGGATATTTGTGAAGAGTGGTTAGAATTTAAAATTAAAAATTCCTTTGAAGATGAACCACGATGCGGTGTAATTCAGCTTGCAAAAAAATGTTTAGATCAGGATATTTATCCAAATATTGGACTAACGCCATTTATTGAAGTTAAAAGATATGATCTGGTTAAGGTTATTAAAAATATAGAATCTAGAAATGTAAAAGAACCTGTAAAGAAAGCTTACAGTTATTTAAATCAGATTTATGATTATGCTGTAGCAATGGGGTATTGTGAATATAATATTGCAAATGGGCTTCATAAAATATTAGTTAATAATAAGATTAAGAAAAATTATCCTCATTTGAACTCAGATGAACTATCTAATTTCTTAGCTAGATTGAATCAGATTAATACAGATCCTATCATTAAAAAAGCCCTATTATTTAAGTTATATACAGGCGTACGTGGTGGAGAATTACTGCTTTCTGAACCACATCACTTCGATCTGGATAAAAGAATATGGAAAATACCAGCCTTACATATTAAACAATATAGAAGAAAAGTTATTTTAGGTCATGATATTCCTGAATTTTTAGTTCCACTATCTGATCAAGCACTTGAAGTTGTGAAATCAGCACTCGCTTGGTCTCATGGCGAAAAATATGTATTTTCTAGCCCCCGTAATAATCATAAACCTATTCATTTTAACACCCTGAACTTGATTATTAGAAAAATGGGATATACTAAAAATGAACTATCATCTCATGGTTTACGCTCAACATTTAGTACCATATTAAATGAATCTGGTTTATTTCAATCAAATTGGATTGAAGCACAGCTATCTCATACTGATAAAAATAAAACCCGTGCAAGTTATAATCATGCAGAATATTTCAATCAGCGCGTGGAAATGATGCAATGGTGGGGAGATTTTATTGATAGTTGTACTGTATAGTTAATGGTTATGAAATCCAAGTTTTAATTAGAATATATTAGTAAATATATAAAATTAGATTCAAGCATTATTAAGACTGAAATATTGTAAAGTAAACTACTTATATTCTGTATTATTTATTTTATACGATTTATAAGAGCCTTAGTTTTTTAATATATTAACCATGATCTATTGACAGAAAACTAGTAAAGTAAATGCCCGCTGAAACTAATTATCCGTGATTTGAGTTATTTAATGCTCTAGTAAAACAGCATTAAATAACCCGATCACGGCATCGAGTGTGGTCAGATCTATGATGAAACTCGGCTAACCAAAAATATTGTATTGGAACTAAAATGCCCTATAGATGGCAGTATAGGGCATCTAAATTACTGAACGTTAACTACGATCTTGCCGATTTGGGCATTTGTTTCCATGTATTTATGAGCTTCTTGGATATTCTCAAAATTAAAGACTTGGTCAATTAAAGGTGATAACTGACCTGACTCCAAACCACGATAAACAAATTGTTTTGCCTGTTCTAGCGCATTGGAATCAGTGGTAATTTCAAAGAGCTCATAACCACGTAATGTTAAATGTTTGCCTAAAACATCCATAACACTCATTTGGATATCACGTGTATCAAGCGCACCATATTGGAAGAATGTGCCTTGTTTAGCCATAGCTTGCATGATTTTACCTACAGCTGGACCACCTACAGGATCAAACACCATATTTACCCCCTGGTGATTGGTAATACGATTCAATTCATTTACTAAATCTTGCTCCTCAGTAGCGATCACATATTTAGCCCCTAGATCTATCAGCTGCTGCTTTTTAGCACTAGTACGAGTTAATGCGATTGGGGTAGCACCTAACATATTAGCAATTTGAATTGCTGCCACGCCAACACTGCTTGATGCAGCACCAATAACAACATATTGGTCTTTCTGTAAGTTGCCAAAATGTACTAATGCACCATAAGCCGTCACAAACATCATCCAGCTTGCAGCCGCTTGTTGGAATGTCAAATTTTTAGGATGTTTTACAACAGCATGGACTGGCAGATTGATGAGTTCTCCATATGTACCGTATTCATCAAAACCAAAAGATGGAATGACACTAACTGCATCACCAATACTAAGCCCTGAAACACCTTCACCAATTGCTGTAACTACACCAGCGGCTTCGTATCCGAGTACAGAAGGAAAAGTCGGTTCAATAACATAATTACCAGTACGGTACATGATTTCAGCCCGATTTAAGCCAATAGCATGTACTGAAACCTGTACTTCACATGTTTTAGGTGCAGTAATCTCTAAATCTTCGATTTGTAAAACATCAGCATTACCAATTGCACGCATCATTACAGTTCTAGACATGTTTCTTTTCCATATGATCAACAGATGGAATCAGCATAATCCTTCAAATAGATCAGATAAATAAACAATCTATTTATAGATTGGTTCTATTTTTTATAACAATCTTTCGCAAAAATATTTTTAACCCAATCTATAAATACTTGCATACGTGCCGGTAGATGTTCCCTATGGGTGTATAGCAAAGAAATAGGTTTAGGAATATTTTGATAAGTTGATAACACTTCAATGAGTTGACCATTCTCGAGATAGGGCTGTATTGCATGACGAACCCCTTGAATTAAGCCCAAACCATGTAAAGCTGCGCTTAAAAATGATTCTGAATCATTGACTAAAATACTTGAATCCAACTTATATTCTTGAACTTGCTGATTCACAATAAATTGCCAATTCATGACCTTACGTTGTTTACCGCTAAAATAATTGATGGCTTGATGGTGTTTTAGATCATCTAAGGTATGCGGTGTGCCATATTTTTTTAAATAAGAAGGGGCAGCACAAGTGATCATTTCAACTTGTCCAAGTGATTTTGCAATGAGGGTTGAGTCATCTAAGTAGCCGAGTCGAATTGCAAAATCGACACCTTGATCAATGAGATCCACTAAGGAATCAGAGGATTCTAGAATCAACTCGATATTTGGATATTGTTGTTTAAACTCTGCCAAATGAGGAATCAGAATGGCTTTGGCAATGGTGATAGGTACGTTGATGCGCAGTTTACCCGATATATTTTGAGTCTGTAGATTTGGCTGAAAGCTATTAAAAATAGCATCGAAGTCTTTAAGGAGTTGCAATGCTTTGTGATAGAAAGCTTCACCTTCTAAAGTCATGCTGACTTTACGGGTGGTTCTATTGAGTAATCTCACCCCCAATTCATGTTCAAGCTGTTTGATGGCTTTGGAAATCAGTGGACGATGCACACCCAATGTCTCAGCAGTGTGAGTAAAGCTTTGGGTTTCAACCACACGCACATATATCTGTAACTTCTGCAAATGATCCATTTAATTTTGCCATTCATTGAATATCGAAATTATAACAAATGGCTGATTTAAAGGTCTTATTCGAACGACATGATGTTTAGCCGTCCGATCAGGGATGGTCATGAATACAGAAAAAATTAATCTTCAATCAGGTCAATTTTGAATGATAAAAAATATTTCACCTGCTTATGCAATGAACTTTACCCAAAGTTTAACTATATTGGGCTTTGTTGCACAAACCTATCTGTAAAGGCTTTTTCAGCGATATAATTTTCAAATGAAGAAGCCTACACACAAAATCTACCGCACAACCAATTGGCCCGCATATAACCGAGCACTCATGAGTCGC
>NZ_VPEC01000088.1:0-4697 GCF_013417355.1 Acinetobacter sp. YH12255 | reverse complement strand
TTGTGCTGGCGACAATAGCAAGAGTGAACCACCTGATCCCTTCCCGAACTCAGAAGTGAAACCTCTTTGCGCTGATGGTAGTGTGGGGTTACCCATGTGAGAGTAAGTCATCGCCAGCTCATTATTCCAAACACCCCCTGCTTATGCAGGGGGTGTTTTTTTATGTGCGGGAAAAAGAAAAATAGTGGAAATTAAAATAATATTCTGAATTTACTCAAAAAAATTGCCATTCTTAAATCAGGCTGATTGTGTTTTAATCATTAAAATTTTAAAGCCTAGGAATATGCGTGTTTGAGGTATTTGCACAGCTTTGTGGTGGGATTGGTTTATTTTTGCTTGGCATGACTTTAATGACCGAGAGTCTTAAAGACATTGCAGGGGAAACACTAAGACAGTGGTTAGGGCGGTTTACCGGTTCTCCTTTTAAAGCAATGACTTCAGGGATTGCCTTGACTGTCATTGTGCAATCCTCTACAGCGACTACTTTAGCAACGATTGGCTTTGTCAGCGCCGGTGTACTCTCTTTTTCGCAAGCCATTGGTGTAATTATTGGTGCCAATATTGGTACTACTACTACTGGCTGGATTGTGGCTTTTTTAGGTTTAAAGTTTTCGATTGAGCAGGTGGCTTTACCCCTCATTGCTATAGGTGCTTTACTTAAAATATTGGCCCATGGACGTACCGCACTCACTGGTTTGGCGCTTGCAGGCTTCGGACTGATTTTCTTTGGAATTGATTTGCTTCAGGTGGCCATGTCAGGGGTTGCAGAATATCTCGACCTTTCCATTTTCTCTACTGAAAGCCTGGCTGCCAAACTGTTACTGGTGCTTTTTGGCTTGGTGATGACGGTAATTTTACAGTCCTCTAGTGCCGCCATTACAGCCACACTTGCCGCATTGGCAGGTCAGGCCATTCAGCTTGATCAAGCGCTCATGCTGGTCATTGGCCAGAATATTGGCACCGTTGCAACTGCAGTTCTTGCCGCCATCGGTGCCAATGCAAATGCCCAACGAACTGCAGCGGTACATGTCTGCTTTAATGTAGTAAGTGCAATTTTTGCATTTTGTATTCTGGTTCCTTTATTTTTATGGCTTTATCAGCCCCAGTATTTTTTATCGAGTTGGGATCATGTGGTGATTGTGGCGGCTTTTCATACAGCCTTTAGTGTATGTGGCGCCTTATTTTTTATGCCATTGCTGCGTCCCTTTGAACGGCTGTTGGTGAAATATATTCCAGCACATGAAGATTCATTATTACAAGCCTTGGATGAAGCTAGTCTGGCTGTGCCTGCAGTTGCCATTAATACCGCAGAACAGGTGATCTTTAAAACAATATTGACTCAATATGCCTGGATTGGAAAAGCCATCAAATCGGCAGAACTGGTTTCAGCCAATGAGTTAAAACAGCAAGATGAATTAATCCATAAGTTACAGGATTACCTGGAAAAAATTGTTGTGCCTGAAAATAGCGCTGATCAAAACCGGCTCTTTAACGTATTAAGGATGATGGTTTATTTAAAAGTATTGCGCAGTGATTTGGAAAACTTGAAGCATGTGGTGAGTATTCGGACCCAGCCCACGATTCATCAGATTGCCCTGGATTTTATCCAGATTCTGGAAAATGCCGGAACTGTGATGCCTGATATCGATTCATCTGAAGATTTAAGTCAGCTGTATATTGAAATGGGGCATCTAAAACAGTGGAGTAAGCAGCATCGTAGTGAATTACGTGAAAAAATTAATATTTATGCTTCAACCTATCAGTTGAATGCAGCCAAAACTTTGGAGTTACTGGCTGCTCAGCGTTGGTTAGATCGTTTAGTTGCCCACAGTCATCGTCTGATTAATGTGCTCAATGAACGTCAGCAAGCACTTACAATGCATCAAATTGACGACGAGCATGTTTGAGTGCCGATCTGAGACCTTCTTCCAGCGTTGGATGGTAAAAAGGTTTCGCCAGAATTTGGTGGATATCCTGATCTGCATCAATGGTCCAGGCCAGAAGATGGGCAAGATGTTCGGCTTGTGAACAGAACAGTTCTGCGCCTAATAATTTGCCTGATTTTTTATCAATATAAACTTCGATACCGCCTTTATTTTCTGCCAGTACCAGCGCCCGTCCCTGATTTTCATAGGAGGCAAATCCTCGGATAAACTCAATCTCTTGCTGTTCTAGCTGCTTAAAACTTTGTCCCACAATCGCCATTTCCGGATGAGAAAATACGATTGCCAATACAGTGAGTGCTGGAATCGGTTTAACTTCTGGATAATTTAAACAGTTATGCACCACTTCTTTGCCGGCATGTGCAGCTTCATGTTGAATGGGGGCATCAGGTGCGGCATCACCGACTATAAATATTGGCAGATCTGCGAGTTGTTTGGTTTTTTTATTGATAGGCAGTTTTTTGATATCTGTAAAAGCAGGGTTTAATTGGTCTAAGCCTAAACGATCTAGGTTCGTCTGACGTCCTGTAGCACCCAAGATATAGTCAACTTCAATACTTTGCACTTGATCATTCTCAGTAAAATTAATCTTGATCTGATCGGCTAGTTTTTTGACTTGATCTGGCAAGACTTTAAACTTGATATTGATCTCTTGACTGAGCTCTTTTTGCGCGAGTGACTGCAAAGTAGGGCTGCTTAACGAGCCTACTTTCTGGCTACGAGCAAACATGGTGGTGGATACGCCAAGCCGTTGCATGGCTTGGGCCAGCTCAATGGCAATTACACCACTTCCGATTACTGCTAAGGACTTGGGTAATTGGGAAAGTTCAAATATTTCATCAGAAGTCAGATATCTGTCGCCTAATTCTTGCTTTAATACTTTATCAATATTAGGCCGTGAACCCACTGAAACAATAAAGCTTTTAGCCTGATAGGTTTGTCCATTGACTTCAACAGTATGTGTATCAATAAACTTGGCTTGACCGGAAATTTTATGTGAAGCTTCCCATTGATCTACGCCTTTCAAGGTTGCACGAATAAAACGTTCTCTTAAGCTATGCAAGCGTTGCATGACTCTTGAAGTATCCACCGCGGCATCATGTTGTAAAGCGAGAGCTTCTGCAGACTGAATGTCATGCATCCGATTTGCAGATGAGATCAGCAGCTTACTCGGCATACAGCCGACACGGGCACAGGTGGTATCCCATGGGCCATCATTGATAATTAAAATATTCTGGTTGTATTTGATGGCTTCATTATATGCACTGATTCCGGCTGTGCCTGCGCCAATGATGATGAGGTCGTACATATCTAGACTTTTTCAAAATTTGTATTCTTAATTCCAATATACAAAAAAACCCTCTATAAAAGAGGGCTTTTATTAAATCTTTACATTAATATTTTACATTTTTTGGAGAAGTAATATTGGTTGTTACACCACCTGTAGTATTGGTTGATGTTCCTTGATATTGAACTTCGTTAATAAGATGATTAAACGTCAATACTGAATTAAGTGTTGATGCTTTAAAGTTCAAAATATTTGGACCTTGTAAATAAATACTCCCAACAAATTCTTTCGCATTCAGTGTAGGTGCTTCATGCTCAACACGTGTACCCGCAATTGAAACACTTGGTAAGTTAAGTGTTTCAATATTATTTAAGATTTTGTATGTACTAGGTTTATCACCATGTGTAGATTCAATTTTGAAATTTACAGGCTCAGCATACGCGACATTGGTATTGTCATTAATCAGTGTATTAAAGCCCGAACCTGCTTCCGTCACATAGTATTCACTTTGATCAGCAGTTTTAGGGACTTTATAAATACTTAAGGCACCCATTGTGGTCACTTGATCTTCCCAAACAATTTCAGGCTCGCCTTCTTCATTCGTCACTTCAGTTGGAATTCTTTTTGTTACATCAATTTTGAAATCACTTGTTTCTTGGTTAATGAGAATAAAGCGTTTTTGAAGACCTTGTGTTTGTTTAAATGGATATGAAAATGCACCAGCAATCGTAATATCTTGTAAGTTTTTTAGAGGATTTTTATTTTCAAACACAAATAAATAGGTTTCACCATAGTAGCTATTTAAATCTGGTAGAATATCATCTGACTTTAGACGAATATTGGTCAAATCATCATAGGCAACGCCTGCTGCATTGATTCCTTTATCAATTTCAAAGTCCTACCCATCGTATTTACTGCCAAGTAAATTTCTAATTTCATTTCCTTTGAATACATAGCATGCGCGGAAATCAGTTGTGCTGTTTGCAAAACATTTCTCTAAACGATGCGTATTTTTAAAGGCAGTAATATTCACATTGCGAATATCTTGTGAAATTTTTAATACACTTTCAGCATAGGTATCTAAGGCGTGATCAATATAGCCCTTTTTTTCAGAATTAGCTTGACCAAATAAAGAAGCTGCTTCCACTTTTAAAGCATTAAAAACTTTTTGTTGATCTGCTGTTGACGGCGTTTCTGATGGATCAATAGTATTTTCTCCATTTGTAGAGGTATTATCATAATAACCACCGCCCCCACATGCAGCTAAAAAACCTGCTAAAGTGATAACAAGCACACTTTTATTAAACTTCATGTTTTACCCCAAAATAATTATATAAAGAATAGGACTTACGCACTATTATTTATAGATTCTCTGTGGTAGCAGATGATTTTTATCGAGAATAAAGTCATCAATGAAGTTTTTGATAACTGGTCTAAATAATTTCTTCTGCCAACGATATACATTT
>NZ_VPEC01000087.1:0-4715 GCF_013417355.1 Acinetobacter sp. YH12255 | reverse complement strand
CAAGAACGGACTGATCGCTATAAGTCGGAACTGACCGACTCAGGCTCTAGTTACACGTTTGGCAACAAGACATTAACAGAGTGCGAATTAGTCCTTGACTATGTTTGACTACATTTTAAGGAACAGAACTAGAAATAAATAATTTAAACATAAGGTGATTTAAAATAAATTATTGCAAATAAGAATCATTATATATAAGTATTAAGATTTTTGCTTTTGTTTTGAAAATAGAATTGGCCTTTAAGGGAAGATGCAGCGATTAAAATTTTATAATAGCGCTCTAGCTATCCTGAAGCATTTTTTCAGGATAGCGGTTGAATCGAAAAATTAAGTAATGACGTTTAAGTTCACATCAATATTATTGCGGGTTGCATTTGAATACGGACAGACAATATGCGCGGCATCTACCAGTTTTTGCGCTTCTTGCTGATCCATACCTTCAAGATGGATATTTAAAGTCACCTCAATACCAAACCCGGTCGGAATTGGACCAATTCCTACATCACCCTCGATATAAGCATCTTTACTCATATTCAGTTTGTCACGATTGGCAACAAATTTCATCGCACCCAAGAAACATGCCGAATAACCTGCGGCAAAGAGCTGTTCAGGGTTGGTTCCACCACCAGGTCCCCCCATTTCTTTGGGCACGGCCAATTGTACATCTAAAATCTGATCGTCAGAGGTGGCGCGGCCATCACGACCACCTGTGGCTTTGGCATGTGCGGTATAGACGGCTTTTTCTAATGACATGAGCTTAATCCCTATTTATTGTTCATGGAGCTTCTATGCTCGGCGATTTTGCCTGAAGAATAAGCAGGGATTTTGTTAATTTATGCAAGTATCCGGGCAGGTTTCTTAAGAAAGTTGTAGCAGTTTACGATGTTGCATTAAAGGCATGGATTCACGGATTTTTTGCTGTTCACTTAAATCAAAGTCCACCGTAATCAAATGTGCGCCATCAGCATGGATCATATTCAACAGTTGGCCGCGGCTATTGGTGGCAGCTGCATGCCCCCAAGTCTGACGTTTTTCACCATGCCAGCCTTGTTGAGCAGCGCCAAGTACCGAACACTGGCTATCCATGGCACGGGTTTGCAGCAATAACTGCCAGTGCATTTCACCGGTGGTATAGGTAAATGCAGAAGGCGCAGTCAGGAGATTTGCACCCTTAGCACGTAAGCTTAAAGCCAGTTCTGGAAAGCGCAGGTCATAACAGACCATCAAGCCGATATTGCCAAAAGGAGTCTTGGCAACGACCACATCTGTGCCGGGTTCAAAGAATTTAGACTCCTGATAACCACCGACAGCATCGCCGACTTGCACATCAAACAAATGAATTTTGTCATAACGCGCTTCGGTTCGTTCAGGACTGATACACAGACTGACAGTACGCACCCGGCCATCTTGAATGATTGAACCATCCGGACGATAAGGGCAGGGCAAAGTCCCGGCCACAATCCAGGTTTGATATTGATGGGCAAGTTGTTCCAGACGTTGTTGAATGACTTCAAATTGTGCAGCAGTTTCGCGTTGTTTGCCTGCTGCGAAACAGACGAAATTTTCCGGGAAAACAATTAACTCAGCACCATTGGCCTTACTTTGTTGAATTAAAGACTCAATCTCCACAAAATTGGCGTCAATTTCATTTTGAGAATTCATTTGTGCAACAGAAAGTAAAGTCATGCGGTCCTCTTATATAGTCGTTATACCTTTTGCTCGGAGATTTTATCTAAATTGTCTTGCTCTTTCTGTAACTGTTTGACTAAAGGTTCAAACATATTCTGGTTGCTTTGATTTAGCTTCATCAAGGTTTTATGCGCATCCAGAACGGTATTGAGCATATTTTGATGCGTCACATGTTCTTCCATCAGCGCACGGGTGCAGACATTCGGATCGCCACAATAATTCAGAATCACAAACACCTGGCTCAGTCCCATACTGTTGGCCAAAGTAGTAATGTCGGAATTGGTAGAAAGCATAACAGCTTGAATATTATGTACTTGCTTGAGTTTCAGTCCTAACTTGGCCAAAACACCGAGTACGGTACTGTCAATAAAACTGGTTTCGGTGAGATCAACGATAGCGCCAACTACGTTGTCCTGCTGTTCAATTTTGTTCAGTAATTTGTCTAGACTAATACAAGATTGGGCACGCACTTCGCCGATAAGCTTAAAAATATGCGTTCCATTCAGACTTGCATATTCAACATGACCTGTTGACATATAAATGCCATTTGCAGAGAAGGATATTAAATTATCCCATAGGGTGTATTGATACTCAAGTAGCTGAAAGTGGTAATCAAATTAAGTGCTTATAAAGTCTGTAAATATACTGCTAATTTACGCGGATAAAGCTTAAAAAGGCGATATCGTCGGCCACATGTTCTGGAGCCTGAAATGACTCATTCTGCAAGTGATGTAATAATTGCGAAAATTGCTCATTTAATCCACCATCAAAGGGTTCCAGTGCACCATCTGAACAGATGATAAAACGGGCATTAGGGCTTAATACCCATTCGTTTTCTTCAACCTCAAGCTCTTCGGTCAGACCTAAAGGGAAGCTGCTGGTAGAGAAAATCTTAGGCTCTTGATTGGGTTCAAATATAATCGGTGGGGGATAATGTCCGGCACTGGACCATTTTAATACATGGGTTTCCAGATTTAAAATCCCGGCAATCATGGTGATGTGCTTTTCAATATTTTCCTGCATTAGCATGCCGTTAAGCTTTTTAATCAGCTCGCGCGGCGTTTTGGAGCGACCGTGAAAAGCAGCCATCCAGGACGTGAGTAAACTACTGGTGACGCCATGTCCAGATACATCGGCCAAATAGAAAATCACTTCTTTGTCGCTAATTTTCCAGTAATCATACCAATCTCCTGAAAGATAGGCTGAAGGCTGAAAATAAGTTTCGACCTCATAATTGGTCAGTTTAATCGGGTTGGGTAACAATCTTTTTTGTAGTTCTGCCGCAGAAGGCAGATCACGGCTATCCTGGTTACGTTTATATTGCGCATCAATTTTTTGCAGCGCCAGGTCAGGATTTTCAGGAAGTTTATTCCAGATCCAGCCTGCCAGCGCCCCTTGCTCCCAAGCCTGAGCCAACGCTGTGCCTTCATGCTCTAAGGCCAGCACAATGGTAGGCAGATTCCACTTATATTTCAGATAGTCATGTACATCTGCAATTGCGATAATCGTAGAATCATACAGCTCATGATCATCCAGATAGATCATCTGAATATGCGGAAGCGTATCAAGTACCTGATCTAAATAGGGAATATCACGAGTCGGTTGAATGAAATACATAAAAAAGTGATTCGATCTCAGGGTTGGTTATACGATGTACTATAACAAGCAAGGTATTGCTAGCGAACAGATTTCACTAGCAATCATACATCAAGCATGAACTTAAAGATCTTCTTCTGAAGATTCAATATTGTTCTCATCAAAAGGTATATCTTCAGAACTATCTTCTTCGAAGTCATCTTCTAGGAATAGGGTATCTTGTTCTGTACCTTTCTTTTCAGCAATCGCGTAATTGGTGCGTTGCAAGTAAATATCCCGAATCTGGGCATAACGATCACCGGTCAGCACCCCTTCAACATCCAGTATTTCCGAGCGGTTATCAATGGCACGCCAGAACTGGTCGGTCCAGTAAAGCCCATCTTCATCTTCGAGAAGATATTTTTGTGGGCGGGTTTGACTATCTACAGCAGTACCAATCACCCCACGCACTGAACTTGGGCCTAAAAATGGCAACATAATATAAGGACCAGACGCAACACCATAATAACCCAAAGTAGTTCCAAATCTCTCGTCTTCATGACTTAAACCAAGGCGACGTGCCGGATCAGCCAAACCTAAGGTCGTTAAAGTATTAATGGTAAAACGTCCCAAGGATTTTGCTGCGCGGGTCGGACGGCCCTGAATCAGCTGATTGACTACATTCCAGGGTTCACCCAGGTTATTACGGAAATTGGTGTAGCTACCGCGGACATCCTGTGGAACTTTCTCAACATACTGAACAGCTATAGGACGTACCACAGTACGGTCAATCGCATCATTAAACTGATAAATCTTTCTATTTAACGGTTGGAAAGGATCTTTGACTTCTTCAGCCTGTGCTGCACTGGCATCGACTTTTAGCTGTGTCTGTAATTGTTGTGCCTTGGCCGATATTTTGGTTCTGAGTGGCGTTTTCAAAGATTCATTTTCCACATCCGTGTTGACCTCTGCGAAAACATGTACGCTTGATACTAGAGAAAATAAGCATATAGATAAGTAAATAGAACGATGCATAAGGAAACCCGAGGCCTTGTCTGAGTAAGGAGCACTACTTATTAGTATAAAAATAATAAACGTTATATTCACGAATAGACATCATTTAAGCAAATTTGTATAAAAAATGAATGAAAATACACAAAAAGAGTAAAAAATGTACATGCAAAATAATTTTCTTGAAAAAGGTGTTGCAAGCGCCCTGAAATGCTGTAGAATGCACATCCATCGGCAGTGATGAAGATTAAAACTTCTGATAAAACAGTAACTTAGCACGAGGTGTTAAGATTAGGTTTTGTTGGTTAAGTTCAAATTAATTTGAATTACGGATTGACACTTTAGAAATTCAGTGTAATATAGCCGACCTAGCTTGCTGGTGACGAATCAGCAAGAAGATCATTAAGAGATTATGAAGAACAACTTGTGTGGATTTTTAC
>NZ_VPEC01000086.1:0-4873 GCF_013417355.1 Acinetobacter sp. YH12255 | reverse complement strand
GTAAGTGCGCATTTCATGAAAAACACGATAGCATATAGCCCGCTTGAATTTCAATTCATAGGGCCTTATGCTTGAGTGGTTTTCTATATCCCGAAATCTGAATCATGACAAAAGCTGCTGAAACTCTCGAAAAGAAAATCGAAGCCCAGTTAGAAAAGCTGAAACAGTTAAAGGCTCGCAAACAAGCTATCGAAGCTAGAGAAAGGTCAAAGCAAAAAGAGCAGGAAAGGAAGGATGATACTCGACGTAAAATTTTGCTTGGTTCTTATTTGATTAAAAAAATGAATGCCAATGAAGCCAATAAAGAAAAAATACTCGCTGAACTCAACGAGTATTTAACAGAAGATAGAGATAGAAAGCTTTTTGATTTGCCAGTTCTAAATTAATAAAAAAGGGAGCTATTTAGCTCCATTTTAAATAGTTACTTAAACCCAAGTTGCTCCAGTAGCGGATAGAACATCCTAAATTTTGGAGGTTCTAAAAGCATATCAGCAATACGGATTGCAAAATCTTCATAGCTTTCAGTTCCTCGTGAATACTCGCTCAATTCAGGCAATTTAGCCATTTTATTGGCAAATAAATGTCGTTGAGCATCTGTCATAGGGATAAAGAAATCAGGTGTATTTGGATCCCTTTTTAGGTCAACTGTCTTTTCAATCTTTGGTTGGTGTTTTTGCTTAAAAATAAATGAAAATGCTGAAATTAATCGCCCTTTTTTATGCTGTTCATACGTTGCCGTAATATCTGTATATTTATTAATTTGGTTAATAGCTGGTTCTAATACACGTTTTTTAAAATCATTCATTGCTATGTATTCAGTGTCTTCGATACCAATTTTGCTTCTGAAATCGTGTAACTCAATTTTTGGAGTTTTTCCAACTTCACGCCATGCAATCAAAAGCTCATATAAACGTATAGCGTATTTACTGGTAAGTTGGCTAACTTGTTTAAGCTGATAGCTCGTAAAATGCTGCTCAAGCCTTGTAATTAATGGAACAACATCAGGCGCAAATGTAATCTCTAATGTGGCTGAATCATCAATGTATTTAATACGGCTTACCCATCTTGATTTTACTGTGCCTATATTTCCTTTTTTATCTTGTTCTTTAAAGGAAAATTGTCGATCAAATAAGTTTAAAACAGCATTCTTTAATGCTTTATAGGCCCCATCATTGCTTATATCAAAACGGCTAGCATAGTCCTTCGCATGTATTTCTAATTTACTATCGGCTGTAATACCGTTGCCTGTTTCTCTTGCATTAAGAATTGCTAATAGTATTAAACGTTGTTCAGTTACTTCTAAATTATAACTAGCATTGATTAACGCATTATCCTTCACAACAAGCTCATTTTTCATAATCAGATTATATTGTTACTTATAATATGGACATTGTAAATTGAAGTCACTAAAGGGTCAATACCTATAACGTCCCTTTATAGAGACTAAATGTCCCTTTATAACCGACTAAATGTCCCTTTATAACCGACTAAATGTCCCTTTATAACCGACTAAATGTCCCTTTATAACCGCTAGAAGTCTTTAATAGAAAGGTTTCTAGCGGTCGTAAAAGCATTTAAAAGCTTTAAAATATATATAAAAGCCTAAGTAGGCATGAAAACAGCCCTATGCCCTCGCTAAAGCTCGGACGTTTTAACCTCGCTTTAGCTCGGTTGAGGGGCTGTTTTTTTCAAATATGAATTGAGGATTTAATAAAAAAAGAAACTATGCCTTCGCTTCGCTCAGTAGTCTTTATGCTCGCTTCGCTCGTCTAGAATTTGGCTAATACAGTTCGCACCCATTCGGGATGCTCTGTATCTTTCATTATGAAGCAAAGGGGAGTTTGTAATCAGGGAAAAGGCAGGGGCGAAATTTTAATGCCAGGTGGTCGCTCGTAGACACTCGCTCGGCTATTACTGGAAGAAGTTTAATAATTAAAATATCTAATCAAAACCGTGGAACAATGATCAAATAGTAAGCGTGGAACATAAAAAATAGAAAAGTTGCCGCCTTGTTGCTCTATGATTCAAGGCGGCAATCTCTAATATAATGATCTTGAAGGAAAAAACTGTTGTATTTCGTATAAGGTGTATTATGTTAATTTTAGAAAATCTTAAGATAATTATTAATGAGTGGCTTAATGAATAAAGAAATTTCTGTATTACTGCATGACGTTCCTACTCATGCAGATTACGCATGTGATGCAACAGATTTAGATCCAGAAGATATTCCTGAAGATCGTATAGAACAAGTCATAAATTTATTAAATTCTTCTGATGAAAATATTGTATTTGAGGCAGCAAAACTTCTGACTAATTGGGGACAATCCTCTGGTTTTGATGCATTAGTAAATTTATTAAATGAAAATAAATTAGTTGGTTATATAGATCATCGTTTACATGGTTATGATGATACACTTCAGCATGTACTTAGAGCTTTTGTTCGTTATTGGGCATTCCAAGCTGATCTAGGATTTGGTGAACAGGCTAGAATAAAAATATTTCATCCTATACAAAAGATTATAGAAATATCTAATACAGAACCATTTGATATTAGTCGCTTATTTTGGTTAATTGATGATGAAAAATACGATGAATATATTCCTTTAATTAAAAACCATTTAATCCAAATAATAGATCATCCTGAATTACAATTTTGGAAAATCCATGATGCTATTGAACTGATGCTGAAATTAGAGCCTGAGTTTGTTCATAATTTATTAGAAGAAAAAGGCAAAACATTGGAAGACTTTAAAATTAACACTTTATAAAGTTATACATTTAACATAATGGCGGTTATACGAAATTTGATAGATTTTTACTAAAACACTATTTGAAATAAAAAAAAGCCCAGTCATGGAATACTGGGTCATGGAAACTTAAATAAGGATTTATATTTTATAAGATATTTAAAAAACCATAAAAAAACTATGGTTTTTTTTGTATCAACTTGTTTGTTGTCTCTACTTCATTGAATACTTCAAATTTTTTCCGATCATTATCGAGTTTAACAACGAGAGCTAAAATAAAAATCATTATTATAAAAGCTAGGAAAATCAAATACCTTCTCATTATTAATTCCACTATAAGTGCTATAAAGTATGCTTCCCTATAGCAAATAGATAGGACATAAAGAATGAAAAGTAAAGCTCGATACTTTGAGACATGGCTATTGCCATATCTCAAAGTCGAGCCACTTTGCGATATTCGGTAGCAATAAGATTAAGAAAAGAACCGAGCAAAGTACTTGCCAGTATTTATTTAGGATCAATAACACAGTAATCCTTATTCGTTCCGTGACAGTCATTTTTCATAACTCGGACACAGGATTTACCATTACAGTTTCTAATATCGAGTTTATAGCTTTGATCTAGCCAAGCTGCTTCAGCACGACGCTGCTTGATCTCATCAAAACTTGGAATAAATAAAAATATAAAAGACAGGAAAACTAATACCAGACTAAGGAAAATTGCACACAACAAGGCAATAAATTTGTAGTTCAATTTATCGGTGGCTTTATCTAACTCCTGAATACGACCTTGAAGGGCACGTGTAGCTTCCTGATTTGCGTTATTTAGGGTCTTTTTGCTTTGTTCTAGCACCCCACTAGCTACCTTATTGTAAAACGTCTCTAATCGCTTGTTATCATCTGCTATGGCTTCCCTGTATTCCTTCATGGATGCCAATAAAATATATAACTGGTCGTCTAAATCGTTTTGATTGCTCATAGGGAAGGCCCATTTCTATTCATGCTTTTGCGTTGTTTCAGCTTCATCGCTTGTTCTTGCTGTAGCTTTAACTGCTTTTTATGTTCCAGTTCTAGGCGTTTAGCTTCCTGATCTTTCTTCCATTGCTCAAAGCCTTGCTCAACACGGTTGAACCCTTGTTCTAAGGTTTTTTCTTTATGCTGTTGTTTGTTTTGGAGCTGTTGGCTGTTCTGCTGTTTGATCGTGTCGTTGAAACGACTAATCTCAGTATCTATGCCTTTCCTGCGCATCTGCGTGACCTTACTACCCTCATGGATAGTGGCTTGTAGCTGATTACCTTGATCGGCATAACTGCGGTGGTCGATTCTTTCCCGATACCCTGCATATTCCAGAGCATGATTGGCTAAGTTTGCCCAGGTGGCTCGAATCTGTTTAATTTCTTCCTGGCTTGTTCCCATGCCTAAGCTTTTTCTTTTGGTGTTACTTAACTCAATTTCCGATTTTTGAGTGAGGACCAGTTTATTTTCAGTATCTAATTCTGCTTTGCGAGTTGTCAGTAAGATATGTGCATGATGGTTTTTATCATCTCCACCTTTGCTAGGTGCATGAATCGCCAAATCTGCAACCACCCCATAACGGTCTACTAAAGATTGGGCAAACTCTCTTGCTAGTTCTTTTCGCTGTTCTTCATCCAGCTCGTCCGGTAGAGCAATCACCCATTCACGTGCGGTTCGGGCATCTTTCCGATTTTCTGATTTTTCCGCAAGATTCCAAACTTTGCTTCGGTCTAATTCAGTATCCAAGTTAGAAAGAATCTCTGTATACACCACACCTTCTTTTCTCGTGAAGTCGTGCGTTAACCCTGTCCGTTCATCTGTCAATTTTTCTCCTGCACGATAGGCCATAGATGCTACCGCAGTTCGTCCCGAACTTCGGTTAACGGTCTTAGTCGTACAGTGATAAATTGCCATGCCTTAGCCTTGTGATGGTTTTGCTTTTGCTTTTAAAAATTGCGTAGCAATTTTTTGGGGTTAAGGGGTATCCCCTTACGCAAACTTTGACTTGGATGAAATCCAAGTCGTAAGTGCGCATTTCATGAAAAACACGATAGCATATAGCCCGCTTGAATTTCAATTCATAGGGCCTTATGCTTGAGTGGTTTTCTATAT
>NZ_VPEC01000085.1:0-5084 GCF_013417355.1 Acinetobacter sp. YH12255 | reverse complement strand
GAGATCCATGCACGCATGGCAGTCTTGAATAAATTCACAGAATTAGGTCGCCCTCATACCCAAGTTGTCTCTTAAATTTGAGTAGCTTAAGGGAACTCAGCCTTTCAAACCTTTATGCAACAAAGCCCTTCATAACTCAAAATATGAGGAAAAACTGTTTTTCTATAAAAATCAACACATTCATATTTTTTATTTAGAACTTCAATAGCCACTTATATATCCTTCAACCCTTAAATTAATTTTTTAATGTATTTCACTATTCATTTTGCATATGCCATTAACTGACAAAATACATTCACCAACTTCTGCTGTTTAATATTGCTTGCATTACAATTCATTAAGTTTGGATTACCCACTACGATCGCTAAAGACTGTGCTCTCGAATTCGCTACATTTAAACGGTTTTTATCAAACAAAAAATCCATTCCACGTGGTGAATCGTTCGCATCACTCGCACATAAGCTAAAAAATACGATAGGTGCTTCTTGGCCTTGGAACTTATCTACACTTCCCAATTTCGCATTTTCACCTAAAGTAGATTTAAGTTTAGTTACCTGAAAGTTATACGGTGCTACAAACAACATATCATCTAGAGTAATGGACTTTTTCTTGCCATCCTTGTCGGTATAAATTCGCCCAACAAGCTCATTCACAGCATGTTGAATCGCTTGAACCTCTTCATCACTCGCTTGAGTATTTCCTTCATGTTCAACGGGGATGAATACAACACCTGCTTCCTTATTTAATACCCCCTTATAAGCATCAGGGACTTGAATAACTTGCAGATCGTTAGACTTGTGTGAATTTAACTTACCCTCATAAATGGCCTGACTGATAAACTCATTTACTTTTGAATGCATTCTGTAGGTGGTGTCGAGAAAGATGCCTCGGTTAGACTCAATTGTTGGATAATCTCTTAGCAAATAATCCAAAATAGACAAACCACTATCGCCAGGGTGCGTACCTTGTGCTGGTTGTCCTAATTGCATTTGGTCACCCATTAAAACTAGATTATGAGCGGATTGACTCATTGCAATTAAGTTCGCTACCGACACTTGCCCTGCTTCATCAATAAACAAATAATCAAATTGCTTATTTAATTCCTCACGAGAAAACCCCCACGCTGTGGTACCAATGACACATGCTCCATCAAGATATTCAACTATTTTGTCATTCTTAATTTCTGAAATTCCAAAGTTTTCAATCTCAGCATCTGTATTTTTTGTACAACAGAAATGAGCTGGAATAATTTCATTTTGGCAATACTCTGCCACACCAATCAAAAGATTATTAATTGCCTTGTGGGAATTTGAGCTAATGCCTACTTTCTTTCCTTGCTTAAGCAATTCCGCAATAACATGCTTACCTGTAAAGGTTTTTCCTGCACCCGGAGGTCCTTGAATTACAATATATGAGTTATCTAAATTACAAATTGCCGATTTTATTTGATCCAACTTTTCTAAATTTTTATGGCTAGAAACAATTATTTCTCCCATTTCTATCCCCTTGATGCGTGGATAATCCCGTCTTAAAAAATGGAGAATAGCATCATCATTGAGCTGGTTTTCATAATAGCTTCGAACTACTGTTTCTATTGCTTTTGGAATAGGCTTTGGATTCACATAATCATCTGGGATTAAATGCACAACAGAAAGCGGTTCTTTAAGCTGTAAGCAAATTCTGCCTTTTGAAACTGATGAATGCTCTTTTAATAATGTCGCTTTAAGATTGTTCCCCTTTTCATCTTCCTCCCCAAGAATATAAAAGCTAGTGGTATTTGCCATTTTAAATTCTTGATGAGGATCAAATGAATACTCATATGCTAAGCTTCTTGCTTTAGGGGTTGGTTTAAATGGCTCTTTGTCTGTACGAATACAATTTACTAGACAATCAAGGTCATCATAAAGCTCTTCTACTGTTAAGCCCATTCTTTCAAAGAGTCGCCAAAAAACTGGCTTAGCTTCTCTACGATGGAATTCCAGGGCCCAAGCCATGTTTTCACAAATTTGTGACTCAATTATATCGTGAGCCTTAAGAGATTCTGCTTTACTCAATAATTGATCTCTTAAGTGAGTTATTGCCGTTATTTCCTCACTTACCTCTTTTTCTACAATGTCTTTTTTACCTACATACTGGATGCCAAATTCTTGCTGTTTCTGATGCAACCAAGCCACCAACTCTTGCGTACTATTACAATCATCAATATTGTAGTCTCGAATACTTTTCAGGACCTGTGATGTTTGCCAGGTTAAGCCATCTGGATTAACTCGCCAATTTTCATACACGACAACAGAATCACCCCCCGAACCCACTTCTGTCTCACGTTTACCACGGTATAAGTGTTCTACATTTTTAATAGAATATTTAGGTTCACCAATCAGCAATCCATTTTTAACGATCTTGTATAAATCAACAAAAACTTCATTTCTTAACAATTGATCTACTTCAAATTCACAAACCCCATAACGGCACATAAGCTTCTTACACGCAGCAA
Source organism: Acinetobacter sp. YH12255 (assembly GCF_013417355.1). NCBI lineage: Bacteria > Pseudomonadati > Pseudomonadota > Gammaproteobacteria > Moraxellales > Moraxellaceae > Acinetobacter > Acinetobacter sp. YH12255. Next base: position 2,590 of record NZ_VPEC01000085.1, on the reverse strand, counting down.
TTTCATAGTTTGCATAATGGTAAATATGCATCGTAGGATCTTGCTGCCAACGTGCATAAACCCATTCGATAAATGATTTAAATGCTATTCTTTCTTCAATTTCATTGTGAGCCCAAAAGTCGATAAATTTACGCTCATCTTTTTCATCGAAATATGTACATCCCCATAAGTACTCAAGTCCCCCTTCAATTAAAGGAAACCCTTCGATATCAAAGTACACATCATTTTCAGAGTGCTGAGGTAATAATGCCAATCCTAGTTTTTCATGAGTGTTAATGATTTCAAATAAAGGCGTTGTAAGCCCTTCACTTTGCCGCTGAATCCGAGCCTGAGCTTTTAATCTATTATATACATCAGTATTCAAGCCCTTAATATTTAGCTTATCACTATCAATCAAATCTTGCATTGTCTGAATACTCTCAGCATTCAGCTTCTTGATTTGCGAGCGTGTAATTGTGGCAACTTGAGAAAGATGATCTCTATCTTTGAGTAATTGCTTCGCATAATTACTCCAACAACCCCATGACTTGGAGTCAGAAGGATTAGGGCACTTTTCCAAATCGAATTCTTCGTGTAATTGCAAAAAGGCATTTTTTACTGATTGGTAGTAATAGTAGAATTCTTGTGTTCTCAATCGCTGTTGAGTTTGATCACCTAAAATAATGACAAAATCATTCGAATAACGGCCTTGAATAGCTGATATCATTTCCTGATAACAACACAGTTGGATGGTGTAATAAGGTTGTAGTGACTTAGAAAGTTTGGTGTCCCAAATTTCATAATGATAGTCCCCAAGTTGACTAGAACCTGGAACCTTAACTAAAAAATCAGCAAACCCAGTAAATGCACCTTTACTCAAACAAGCCTGAAAAATAACATCTGTACCTTCTTTCATGGCCTGTATCGTTTCAGCTTTCTTATCTGAACTTAATCCTATATCTGTAATTGTTAAGCCTTGTCGCTTCAACTCTTCCAATACAGATGATTCGTGCTCTGCGCCTTTATCCTGAAGCATGAGCATCATTGCATCATCTTGATCTTTTAAATCTAAAGTTTCAGGAGTAATAAGACTGAAATGTTCCATCCAGGAAGCAAAAGGACTTTCTAGAAACAAAATTAAATCTGAAGGAGAAAAGATTAAATTATCGTTATGTAGTTTCATATTTACCCCAAATATTTTTATAAAGTGCTAAAAAATGGATACTACTATAAACACTTGATAATTATTACTATTATTTAGTCTTATAAAATAAAGCTTGATTCATACCATTTCATCTCAGTCATGTCTATGCAATCCCTATAGATAAAAAAATATTTGGTCACAAATGATATTAATTTTAAGCATAGTGGTGCATTAGTGTGAAAAGGCTGAATTTATCTGGAGCATTTATGTATCAAAGGTATGTCATTAGTGACATAAAACTGCGTCATTAGTGACATAAAACTATGTCATTAGTGGCATAAAACTGTGTCATTAGTGACATAAAACTGTGTCATTAATGATACAAAACTGTGTCATTTTTCATCAAGGAAGCCTTCTCATCAAACACTAAAATGCAAATAAAATAATAACAAAAAAATCAAACCAAAAATAATTAACTCAATTAAATTAAAAAATTATATACATTATAAAAATAAAGTATCACATTATAAAATTCACCACCATTCTCATTATAAAATTAAGCACTTTAATAAATTTAAAGAACAGATTAAACACATCTATTTATTTTATATATTTCATAAATTACAATTACTTTAATTTATAAATAATTAATATTCTATATAAAAAATAAAAAATAAAAATTTTATGACGTAACACAGCTTAATTTTTAAACTGAATATGACGTAACACAGATTAATTTTTATACATTAAATTCTTTTTATGACGTAACACCGCATATTTTTTACACTATTTATGACGTAACACCGCATATTTTTCATACTATTTATGACGTAACAAAATTTTATAGCTATAAATCTACGGTGAGTAACAGTAGTCTTGGATGAAATTTGATCACCTCTTTTTTTTAAACAAATTTTTGTACCGGTATGATCGTCTAATCCTAGTCTTCCTTTTAGCTCTAAAATTATTTTTAAGAAAAAATTAACAGTAATTGATTGAGGTCAAATCAAAGTTTATAATTTAATAATTATTAAAAAATAAACAAATTAATTATAATTAATAAATATTCTCACAAAATATAATAAACCTCCTCCTCACCAACCATTAAAAAATATATAGATAAAAACCAATAGAAATACACAAATATTCCCGCGAATCAAATATTAAAAATTAAACTTTAGATAAGAGAAATTTAATTTTATATTCATAGTTATTCACTAGTACATTATTTTAAATTCAATTAAATTAAGAATTAATATGCGACACCATGTCGCATATTGATGTATCCAAAGGAAATCGTATACTGTAAAAACTGTTAGAGGAACAAGTTGTTGAATGTTTGAACCGTACCGGGTTTGTCGGAGAGTCAATATTCTGAGAGACTATCCCGATGACAAAATTAAAATATACCCCTGAAATCAGAGAAAGAGCGGTTCAATTATTGATTGAATCTGAAAAAGATTATCC
>NZ_VPEC01000084.1:0-5315 GCF_013417355.1 Acinetobacter sp. YH12255 | reverse complement strand
AATTTTTAAAATAAACTGCTCTCGTTCTTAGGCTATTCTTTTTTAGTTTATAATCTACTGTATGCCCTGCTCGGTCTTTTAGCTCTGTACCAAGTGGGGCTTTTTTATGCCTGTTTTTTTCTAATAATGGGGTTTAAGGGGTTTAAGGGGTTAAATCCGTATAGTTCTATACAGAAAATATAAACAAAATTCATTATCCAGTGACTAGAGAAAAACCCCCTATACCCCCTATACCCCCTTTTTTTATAAATTTGATTGTTTTTCAATCCGTTTAAAAGAAAAAACCGACTATAAAAGTCGGTATGATCTATAAAAACGATTTAATGGAGGGGGTTTAGATTTTTGTCACTCTAAACTTGGTCGCGTGTTTACCCTGTTTAAAATCTGACAGCTTTAACCCATCTACAATACGATCACGACGGAACATTAAAACCTTTCCTATGCTTCGGCTATTGAAACGCCCGCCCGTAATATCTGACAGTATTTCGTATAATTGAATGTTACCGTTTCCATGTTCAGGCGTACTGACCGCTGCCAGTTGGCTAGCTTCGAACCACTCAGAACCATATTCTTTATGAATGGCTCTTAATAGGTCGCCCAAAATTTCCTGTTCAGGATCTTGCATTACTGCATCATCAATTACCTTTTTTGGATCTGCTAGCTTTTCATTGAATTGAGCTAACCATGCAACGGGCTGCCTTGCTAACGTGTCCCAATCATTAAAGGATGCTAGTTTGTCTTTAGCCACGCCGCCACTCTTATGATCTTCACTTTGCAGATAACCCCTGATAATAATTAAACCAGCTCTGACAAGTTCGGCTCTGTGTTTTTTAACCTCTTTCATTGCATCATGCTTAAAAACATATTCGAGCGGGTTTTCTATTTGTCTATCAAGTCGGCAAGTTAAGAATCGTCTAGGCAATTCGCCTGCAAGCTGTAAGTTATTACCCGTGACAATTAGCATTGCTTTATTTGTTAAGTCTACGTTTTCGCTTTTCCCTAGAATACGATCCCCAAAAGTAGCACCTGTTAAGAATGTCGCCATTGATCCGCTGTTTAAAACGCCCATGACGTTATCCCAAAGAATATTTCGTGAACCTCTTAACAGTTCAGCAACTAAACGCTTTCTTATTTCGTCGTCATTCTTGCTATCAATCGGCGGCATGGGTGTCGGTACAGTGCCAGTTCCTAGATAGCCTATGCACTGGGCTAAATATGTTTTGCCCGTTCCCTGCTTAGGCGCATCAATGGCAAATGCGGGTGCTGTGTCTACTACAGGTCGAATCATTGCAGTTAATAACGCTGATAAACAAACTGATCTATCCAAAGCATCAACAAAAGGAAAATCACTAAACGGGTCTAATAAGCATTCTAATGCTGTTTCTACGTCTTCACTTGTTACACGTTTTGGCACATCAAGCGGCTGTTCATCTACTGCCAAGTAAAGCTGTGTTTCTTTATCATATCCAGCCTTTGAAATGATATGGTTTTCTGTTGTGATTACTGGGGCTGTAATCACGGCTTTTAGTGGTTTTAATCCTCGTGTAGAACCTAAACTTAAAATCTGTTTAAGTACTGCAAGCGGCGGATCTATCAAGGCTTTGTATTGCTGATCACCCTTTGTTTTCCATGTGTAATATTGAATATTTGAACCTAAGTAATATTGCAGTAAATCAATGTGCAATGCTTTTACTTGTCCGTTATCAATAGTTACTAATTGATTATCAAGGTCGAAAAAATCAGGCAATTGCTTTAATAGTTGCAACGTGGCTTGTACTGTTTCAAACGTCGCCCCGTTCTTATGTTCAATCTGCTTGGGTTGTCTAATTAATTTAAAAGACTGCCCGCCATGTGCTTGGCTGTGTAAGTTCGGCTGTCCATTAAATAAATACAGTCGTCCAACCGTACGCCCGCCGTCATAGTCATGTTCTAATGGGTCTTTGGTTCGTCTGTTGTGGTACTTAGTCGGATTGTCTAGGATCTCGCCCACTGTGACCGCTGTCATATCGTCAAGATGTATAACAAAGTCACCCGCCAGCACATTGTTTTCAATGGCTCGCTTTACTGTTATCCGTGCCTGTTCTACTTGTTCCGCGCTTGGTTCTGCAATGCCTTGCTCGGTTAAGTTTTTACGGGCTGTTGTTTCAATAAATTGATTTTTTACCGCATTGGCTTCGGATCTTATATCTGCCTTTGCTTTCTCTTTTAATGCTGCTACTTGCGCCTGTTCTGCTGCTGTAAGGTCTTTTAATACAATAACGGTGTCTAAGTGCGCGCCGTCATGTACATCAGGCTCAGGGCGTTTCTGCTGCATTGGTGCTATGCAATTTGCGCCTGAAATAAAATCCAAACGGTTCGGCTGCCAAACTGTGCTGTCTATAATGGATCGAACTAACAGTGAACCTGCTTTGCTGATTTCAAAATGACCATGACCAGCAAGCCATAATCTTTCAAACAGTACCTTGCCCGCGCGTTCTATATCGCTTGCATCCTTAACTAGGATATAGATCCGCTGACCTTTTAAACCGCTGTGCTGTGTATCGCCGTTATAAATGAAACTGCTGCTACTGCACCACCATATAAAAGCCGATTCCTGAAGCTCAGGCATGATGCTATAAAGCGTCTGCATGATCTGATCCTTAGGCATTGCATCGCCTTTAAAATCAAAATCAAGCATCATCACGCCACCACTTGCACCCCATTCAAAAAAATCGTGGGTACGCGCTACGGCATTTTTCGGGCGGCCTTGTTCATCGTATTTTTTACGGCTTAAAACTTGTATTGATTGCCCAGGGTGTGCATTTTTTACAACGCCCCATGACATGGCCTGATTGGTTGTTAAGCCTTTTAGGATCGCTGCCAGTTCATGCACTGTATTAAATGCTTTCAGTGTGGCTATGCCTTGCGACATATTGGCCGATGTTTCTTGTGTAGGCTTGCCATCTACTATCTTATAAGACTTTGTTAAAACCGCTGTGCTTTCGATTATTGTAGCTGTATTGGTTGTTGCTACTGTTAGCTCTGTTTTTGCGTTCATGTTATAGCACTCCCTCATTTAGGGCAGTGGCATTACACGGCGTTAGATAGCCTAGACTTTCAAGGGCTTTAAATACTTCGGACTTATCCCAAACGTACGTGATCCCGAAACGGCAAATAGGCTTGGGTAGCTTTCCTGATTCTGCCCAACGCTGCACCGTGATAGTTCGGCGGTTGATAATTTGAGCAATTTGGGGGGCTGTGATGGTGTTTTGTAATTGGTGCATAATGTAACCTCATTAATTCTTTAAAAAATCAAAGGGCTACTGGTTTAGTTTTAAAGCATAAGCTATTGCACTGATATTATTATCAAGATACAATGTCAACATACTACTATTAGTAGTATTAAAGCTTATGCTATCTGTCGTGTCGTCGAAAACTAAACAGTAGCAAATAAATTTAAGATCTTCGGATCTTGCAAACGAACCGCACGCCAGCGGTTTTTTTGTTTTCTGCGATGTCGATAAATTTACACATATCACATATCACAAAAACATAAGCAATAACCTGAACCTATGGAAACTAGACTACAATACAAAGCCAAGATTTTAAAGTAATTATTGCATCCTGTTTAATTGATTTTATGGATGATATTATTTTGACATAGATCGCAATTAATACAGAAAAAATAATATGGCTCAACTCTCCCTAACTGAAGTGTCTAAACGCTTTAACGTCAATAGGACCACAATCTATAGGGCTGTGAACAATGGCAAGCTGTCGCGTTTAAGCAATGGCCTGTTTGATCTTGCTGAAGTGATCCGCGTCTTTGGTGAACCGCCTGCACCTGTAAAGCAATCTATAGAATCGCCTGCCAGTAATGCAAATGATAGGGAAGTGATCAACATATTAAAAAGTCAGGTCGAGTTATTGACGAAACAACTTGAGCAAAAAGATTCTCAGATTGACCACTTGCAACGCCTACTTGTTGCACCTGAAACGTCCGCGCAACGTCCTGAAGCAACAACATGCAACGATACCGAAACGCCCATAGATCAATCCATGCAACATGATGAAACGCCGTATGAAGCAAATAGCAACGATACAAAGCAACATGATGCAACGGCGCAAAATGACACGTCTTTGATTGGTCGTTTTGGTCGTGGGCTTAAAGCGTTTTTAAAGTAATGAACGCAAGGATACATAGATACCCCTCTATGACCTTGTAAGGGGATTCCCTTAACCCTTTAAAACCCTGTAACGTAACGTATGAATCTTAGAACCTAAAATTACATGTAACGTATGGACGAAAATCATTTAAATGGTACACGGTTTTGATGGCTTTCAAGGTGTAACGCTTGGGTATACTCTATTGTTACAGTGGTACATTCAGAAATAAGGATACATATAAGGATACAATGGCAGTCCGCTACACGTTGAACCGTTGCTGTGCATGGCTTTCATAGTATTGTTCTATTCCTACCTAGCGCACCAAATCAACTGTACTGCATGAATCCTGTGCCTGTTTCTTCATATTGGAAATGATCCCCTCAAGTCTTTTAATGTGCCTGTTTTTACTCTCAACCTGATTATTTTTACTTTCAATAATCTGCTTTAATTCTTCAATCTCTTTTTTCAATTGTTCAACTTCATTCATACTTAATCCTGTTTGTTTAGATCGCTTTAGATCGGCAAAGTCTAATTCGTCACTGTTTCACTGATACCGCTTAAAACGATGGCAGTGATGTCAGATTAATCATACGGCCAGTAGTAGCATGAACCACTACGAAACTTTCGTGATCATTGGGCTGTAAATCCTTAATTTATATTATGACGCATATTTGCGTTATCTTTCTTCGTGTCGGTACTAGCTACGCCCTGCAATCTCCTTAATTTTCAGTAGATCACTAAGCGCAATTTTACGCCGTCATAGATTCCAATAAAATCATATCTCGATTAGAACGGAAGCTGCTGCACTGCCCGCGCTTTCTCAAAAAGCATGAGTCTTTTTTATGGACTACAGAAATGTCAGGTTTTGTTAGGTTTTATCAAGTTTTATCAAGTCCGCGCGCGTACCTATCCGAAAACTCTGCTTGTAATGCTCCGAAAATAGCTAGTCCCTTTAGGGGGTCGCAAAAATAAGCTGTTCAATGGTTTTATCGGAATCTCTAAGATAGCCGAAAACTCTCTTTTTTATAGAGTGGAAGTAGCCAATTTTTAAAATAAACTGCTCTCGTTCTTAGGCTATTCTTTTTTAGTTTATAATCTACTGTATGCCCTGCTCGGTCTTTTAGCTCTGTACCAAGTGGGGCTTTTTTATGCCTGTTTTTTTCTAATAA
>NZ_VPEC01000083.1:0-5560 GCF_013417355.1 Acinetobacter sp. YH12255 | reverse complement strand
GAAATTTCAGGTGCCCATTGGTTTAAAGCTGGCCCAAATAAAACTGTATGATGAGATCTCGCTTTTCTAAGCAATATACTAATATCTGGGTCTTTCTGTGAGCTCAATATTCCACCTTCTTTAAGCTCTTCACGCAGCCATTCACCAAATTGCATTTCATAACTTAAAGGATAAATTCCAGACTGAATCTCATCTTTTAATAAAATAGTAACTTCTAATGGCCTTTGTAATTCCCCAACAGGCTGTGAAATTTTTAGTAATTCTTGTGCAAGCTGCTCACGTAAAGCAGAAGTTAATGGTTGAGTGACCACGACCAGTACATCAAGATCACTTTCTGGCCCTAAACCACCGTCAACAGCTGAACCATAAAGATAAATTGCAAATAATGATTCCGCTAAAAGCTGCTGTAATTTTTCTTGTAGATATTCTAACTGAATTAAATCAGGCATCACTCACTCCTTTAATGGAAGATTAAATAATTCTCTATCTCGATTTTCGGTTAAGTATTTATCGAGTTGAGCCATTAACTTTTCATGAGCAACAGTGTCATTTTCGACGATTTTTAACATACAAGAGCCGATTAAAATCTTACGTCTTGTATCATTCTTTCGTTCTAACTCTTTTTGCTTAGAACGTTCACGAGCTACAGCAGCTTGTTTTTGAGCTTTTAACTGTTTTAACCGCTCTTGTTGCTTAGAAATTTGTTGTTCCAATGACTCAATTTTCATCTTTAACATACCTTTCAAATAGAGGAAATCCCCCTAAATCATAAGCGCACTTGAACATTGCTTTCAAGTTGCTATATGATTGTTGTGGGTTTTCCCGAAGGGCGCACTTTCCCAAACTAAAGTTTGGAGTGCGTAAGGGGACACCCCTTAACCCCGAAAAAAAATTTTCAATTTTTTTTTAAAAACACTTGTCAATGGGACTTTACATCGTGGCTATTTTTCACTTTTCAGTAAAAAATATTAGTCGATCAGATGGTCGAAGTGCTGTTGCGTGTGCTGCATATAGATCAGGGGAAAAATTGAAAGATGAACGCTATGGAAAAGAGCAGGATTACACGAAGAAAACAGGCATAGAATTTAAAAATATCTATGCGCCTGAAAACACCAAAAAAGAATTATTAGATCGGGAAACGCTTTGGAATACGGTCGAAACCATTGAAACTAGAAAAAACTCTCAATTATCAAGAGAATTTGAAGTTGCATTTCCTTGTGAATTAAACCAAGAACAACGAGAGAAGATGCTCAATGAGCTATGCGGAAAAATTGTAGAACGTCATAAGGTCGTTGTTGATGCAGTCATTCATGCCCCACATACCGCAGGCGGAAGTGATGACCGCAACTATCACGCCCACATCATGCTCACTACACGCAGCATTAACCAACAAGGCGACCTTGATAAAAAAACGAGAGAATTTAACGACAACGGCAAACAAGAAGTCGAACACTGGAGACAACAGTTTGCGGAACTCTGCAATCAATTTCTTGAACAGGTTGGCAGCCATGAGCGTGTCGATCACCGCAGCTACAAAGAGCAAGGTTTAGATTTAGAAGCCACACAGCATGAGGGTTCTACAATTACCCAACTTCGCAGACAGGGCAAGGACACTGAAATCAGTTTAAGTAACGATGCGATTAAGGCTAGAAATACAGAACGCCAATTAATTAAAGGACTTGAGCAAGAAATTTTAGCCACAGAACGCCTTGTTCATGACTTGGAACAGACCAGGGAAAATTTAGACCAGGAACAACGCCAAAAAGAAAAAGACCAGGAACAACGTTCCCCTGAAGAATTAACCAAAATTGCATATAGCGTTATTTCGCAATATAACGACGCTATAGCCACAGAAGCGAAAAACATAGCGTCATCTATCCAAAAAACAGAAATCGAGCAAATAAACGCTGTTTTGGAGCAAATAGAGCTATCTAAAAGCGATATTAAACACCAAAAAGAAGAACTAGGAAAAAGACCCCTGTTTTTTGGCGGAAAATGGGATACAGCAAATGCTGAAATTCAGAAGCAGTTGAACCAGCTGGAAGAACAAGAACGAGAATTGAGGAATAACTCCCCTCGATTTGAGCCTGAACGCTATACAGATCGGGCAAAACTGACTGTAAACAAGGCTAATCCAAACCTAAAAGCTAAATATGACCGAGCAAGAAATTATCTTGAGCGAGAACAACAACGGAAGTTAGCCGAACAGGAAAAACGAAAACAAGAAGCCAAAGCCATACAAGAACAAGAAAAACAGGCATTTTTTGCACGTAAAGCCTTGCGTGAACAAGGTAAGCATGAAGAAGCCAACAAGATGCTTGAAGCCGAAAAGCGGAATAGACCACGTTCAAGATAGGTATATCTATGGTGCAAAATATATGATTTTGCACCATAGATATACCTATTCTTTTTGGTGTTTATTAAAATTATCTAAACAATACATGGTTTTACAGAGCGAGTGTCTACGAGCGAACTAGCAATATTCGACCCTCGACCCTCTGAAAAACCGCTTTTAAATGACTTGAACCCTAGAAAATCTATATTTTCATGTTGAAATCTGCACCTAGACCGAGCGAAGCGAGCATAAAGCCTTATGAGCGAAGCGAATTCATAGTTGCTTTTGCTTTTAGATTTCACAAACAGGATTAACCGAAAAATTGCCCCTCGAAGCGAGCTTGCGAGCTTCAATAAAGTACGAGCTTTAGCGAGTACATAGGGCAATTTTGACCCCTCCCCTCTTTTTTAATTTTTTTATTTTTTTTAATTTTTAGGGTGACTGAAATCCTTATATAGCAATGGTTTCAGACTTTATATAGCAACGTTTATCTTGCAATATAGCAACGTTTATCTTGCAATATAGCAACGTTTATCTTGCAATATAGCAACGTTTATCTTGCATATTACAACATTGTTATATAATGTTGCTATAACAACAAAATTCGAATAAGTTGCTATGTATGAAAAAAGACCTAGTCGTTAAGGATAATGCGCTGATCAATGCCAGTTATAATTTAGACCTTGCAGAACAACGCCTAATCCTTTTAGCAATACTGGAGGCGAGGGAGTCTAATATCCCTAGTGACCGTGATTTAACTATCCATGCAGAAAGCTACATTAACCATTTCAATGTCCATAGAAACACCGCCTACAAAGTCTTAAAGGATGCTTGCAAAAACTTGTTTGAGCGTCGCTTTAGTTACCAAAAATTAACGGCTAAAGGCAATCTTGAGAATGTTATGAGCCGATGGGTACAGCGTGTGTCCTATGTTGAAAATGAAGCCCTTGTCCGTATCAGGTTTTCAGATGATGTTGTGCCACTGATCACCAACCTAGAGAAGCATTTCACCAGTTATGAACTGGAGCAGGTAAGTAGCCTAACGAGTGCCTATGCCATACGTTTATATGAACTACTAATTGCATGGCGTAGCACTGGGAAAGTATCAATGCTTGAAACTAAGGAATTGAGGTCAAGACTTGGTGTATTGGACACAGAGCATCAACGGATGGAATCGTTTAAAAGACGAGTATTAGAGCCTGCTATTCAACAAATTAACGACCATACCGACATTAAGGCAGAATACGAGCAACATAAGCGAGGACGTTCAATCATTGGGTTTTCATTCAGCTTTAAACAGAAATCCAAGCCTAAAACAATCAACCATGAACGAGATCCAAGCACGGTTGATATGTTCTGCAACTTGTCAGACAGTCAGATAAATACTTATAGCTCAGTATTGTCTAAAGTCCACAGTATCAGCGACCTAGCAGGGAATAAGGACTATCAAGCATTTGCAATATGGATTGCCAATATTTTACGTGACCCGTCCAGTGTGCGAGAAGAAACGGCAAAACGCATATTCAAGGCATTGCGAACAGAAACAGATTTTAAAGGTTAAATGGGAGTATTACTAATGACTGATTTATCAAAACTAAGTGAAACCGAGCTATTAGCTATCTGGAATAAAGATAATTTTGGACTGAAAGGTCAACTATACAAACTAGAACAAGAGTACATCGAAGCCAAAGAAATATTGGATAACTGGCAGAATAAAGACCACCCACTTTATGAACGTCATCAAAGTTGTGTGGATGGTCTTATTACAAGGATTGAGCGTATAAAACAACAACTAAACAAATGCGAATAATCAGAAAAAATCTGTCTCGCCCTATGAGATAGTGTTTTCATCCTGATTGCTTTTAGATCGTTTTGACCGTAGCTCGTTTGCTTTATTCATCATCGAGCCAGCCATACGTCCACCAGTCGTAGAACCACTTAAACGACTACCAAGGTCACTTTTTAAAGCAGAACTCATATTCATGGCCATATTACCAGCCATAAAACCAGCTTTACCCATTGCACTCGATGGGCCTGTGCCAGTTGCTTGAGCCGTTTTAAGCTGTTCACTTGCCAACGCTCCAGCGCCTTTTGTAGCCATAGACGCACCAGCTGCACCAGCAGCAGCGCCAGCTGTCGCAGCAGCCACAGCACGTAGGGCAGAAGTTAAAGCAGCACCACTTCCAATAGATGAACCGTTAATCACACCTTGGAGCATATCAGGCACAATTTTGGTTAATGCCAGCAGTACCACACTACAGCCAATCATACCGACCAAACTTACATTGTCTTCAACATTAAAGCCCGTAGCCCACTCTTGGATAAAAGTAAGTCCAAGACCTGCAATCAATTGTAAGATAAATATTTTTGCACCGACTGAAACAGCATATTGAATAGTTTTCAAGGCATAGTCTTTCGTCCATTGCGAACCTGCAAACCCCATCATTAAGACACTAGCTGACACCACGATATACATTTCAACCAACGCCAAAACCAAGAACGCACAAATCAAGGCAAATGCAATCATGATAATGATTGAAGCAATCAGCATCCCCAATGAATCAATAGGCGACCAAGCACTTACCGAGTTTAAAATCTCTTGGACGATCTTCCAGCCGTTCACAAAAAAATCTGAGGGTGTAAGCAGACTGTAGCCACTGGCGGTAGATGCAGCCTGCCTGAAGCTATTTACAATCGCTTCAGCGAACGTTGCTGAGTTCATCAAAAGCCATGACATAAAGCCAGAATCAAAAAATTATTATGTGATCAGATTTCTTTTCTGCTCAAACTGCTCTTCAATTTTTGAACTCAAAAAATTGACAATAGGCTGCAAAGCATAATGCTCCTCTTGCCAATTTTGTTTGCCGATTTCCCCTCTATATTCCTGTATAAGTCGCTGCAATACGAATTTCTGCTCATCAGAAAGCTGAGACATAACCCATCGTGCAGCATTGTCTTTTGAAGCAATATCCTTCATCACTAAACTAAAATAGATCCGGCATAAAGCTAAAATCTGGTTTCTTTCATCTGCATCCTCATCCCAATGCGCTACAATTTCGGGATAAGTGTCAGACATTGCTTGCCATAGTTCTTGATCAGAAATTTCAGGTGCCCATTGGTTTAAAGCTGGCCCAAATAAAACTGTATGATGAGATCTCGCTTTTCTAAGCAATATACTAATATCTGGGTCTTTCTGTGAGCTCAATATTCCACCTTCTTTAAGCT